>JBJTEN010000263.1:0-5586 GCA_046092925.1 Phenylobacterium sp.
GACCTGGACGCTTTCCGGATCCTCGTCGAGGAAGAACTCGATCCTGTGGGGCGTGCTCGCAAACCAGACGAAGATCCCGATGACGATCGCGAAGGTGGCGGCGAGCACCCGGAAGGGATGGTGGGACAGGAAATCCACCGACCGGGCGTACCAGCCCATGAAGCCCTTCATCTCCTTGGGGTCGCCCCGTTCTGACTTTTCGAGTTCGGCCAGCTCCTCTGCATCCGCCTTGCGTTCCTTCGCAAAGATGGAGCCGAGGGCGGGGGTGAAAATCAGGGCGACGAAGATCGAGGCCCCCAGAACAAAGAACAGCGTCAGGGGCAGGAAGCTCATGAACTTCCCTGGGATAGAGTTCCAGAAAAGGAAGGGCACGAAGGCGCAGAGGGTCGTGAGCGTCCCGTTGAGGACCGGCCAGAACATCCTCTTGCCAGCGACCGAGAAGGCCTCGAGCTTGTTCATGCCCTCCGCCATCTTCCGCTCGGCGTACTCGACCACCACGATGCCGCCGTCGACCAGTATGCCCACAGCCAGGACGAGGCCGAACATGACCATCTGGTTCAGGGTGACGTCGATGGCGTTGAGCATCATGAAGGCGATCGCGAAGCAGGCCGGGATCGCCATCCCGACCATGAGCCCCTGTCGCACCCCAAGGCTCGCGACGATGATGAACCATCACCAGCAGGGTCGCCGACAATAGACCGCCCTCAAGGATCAGGAGGGTGCGTTCAATGAATTCGGACTCGTCGAAGGTGTAGTCGACCTTCACGGTCGAGGGCCACGCCTTGCTTTCGGCCTCCACGGTCTGGCGGACGGCCTTGACCGTATCCAGCACATTGGCCCCGGCCCGTTTGGAAACCAGGACCGAATAGGCCGCCTCGCCGTTGTAGCGGGCGATGAAGGTCGGATCCTTGAAGGTTCGACGGACGTCCCCGATGTCGCCCACGGTGACGAGACGGTCGCCGTTCCGCTTGATGGGCAGGGACAGGATGTCTTCCGGCTTCTCGATGACTCCGGGCACCTTGACGGCGAATCGGCCGGATCCGGAGAGCATGTCCCCGGCGGGGACGAGCTGGTTGTTCCGGGCGATCACCTGGGCCAGTTCGCCGGAGGTGACCTTGTAGGTCTCCATGCGGACGGGATCGACGGTGACCTCCAGGAACTCCTCGCGGGCGCCCGAGATTTCCGCCTGCAGAACGCCGGGCAGGCTTTCCAGCCGATCCCTGAGAGCGTTCGTGATCCTGACGAACTCCCGCTCGGGGGCCGCGCCGGACAGGACGATGCCGATCACCGGCTGGTCGGTGAAGTTGGCCTCCTGGACAATCGCCTCTTCCGCATCCGGCGGGAAGCGCCCGCGCGCCAGGTCCACCTTGGCGCGCACCTCCTCCAGAGCCCGGTCCTTGTCGAAGTCGGGCTCGAATTCGAGGGTCACGAAGGCCGAACCCTGCCGGGCGACGGCGTTCATTTGCCTGACGCCCTCGATCGACTGGAGGTTTGTCTCCAGAGGCCTGACCAGAAGCCTTTCGGAGTCCTCCGGGCTGACGCCGGGGTAGGGGACGATGATCGCCACGAAGGGCAGGTCGATGTTCGGGTTCGCCTCCCGCGGCATGGTGTTGTAGGCGATCAGTCCGAAAATGGACGCGATCAGGGTAACGCCGAGGACGACCTTCCTGCGCTTGATCGCGCCTTCGATCAGGGCTCCGATCATGACGCACCTCCGCTGCGGGCGGGGGTCGCGACGACCTTCTGTCCCTCGGCGACATAGGACTGGCCGACCGTGATGACCCGTACGGCGCCCTTCAGGCCCGCCACCCAGGCGCCAGCGGCCGTCTCTTCGATGAGGGTCAGGGGCGCAAAACGGACAATGTTTCCGTCATCCACATAGCGCACGCCCTGACGACCGGCCGAGTCGAGGACCAGGCTGGAAACCTGGATCAGGTGCGCGGGACCCTCTCCCGCGCTGACCCGGACATCGGCGCTGAGCCCCGAACGCGCGATCATTCGAGGGTTCGCGGCTGAGATCTCCACCCGGTAGGTCCGGGTCTGCGGGTCTGCGTCCCGCGCAATGTAGCGGACCGTCCCGGTGAGAGTCTCGCCGGAGACCAGGGTGGCCACCGCCTCTGCGCCAACCTTGAACTTGCCGGCTTCGGTCTCCGGCAGGTCCGCCACCACCAGCAGGGGGTTCAGCTCGATCAGGGTTCCGCAGGGCTGGCCCGGAGCCAGGTAGCTGCCAACTTCGGCGTCCCTGCGATCGAAGACGCCATCAAAAGGCGCCCGGATATTGGTCTGCTCAAGGGCGATCTCCGCCTGTCGGAGAGCCGCCCTCGCGCTGTCGAGGTTCGCCTGATCCTGAAGCACTTGTGTCGGCGACCGGTAGCCCCTTGCGGCAAGCTCTTCCGTCGCCTGGCGGGTGAGTTCACGGGAGCGGACGGCGGCGCGCGCCTGCGCCAGACTGGCCTCCCGGGCGTCCACATTCAGGCGACAGAGAACCGTCCCGCGCTTCACAAACGCCCCTTCCATCGCCGGGGTCGCCGCAACGATCCCGGCTGTCTCGGACCTGACGCTGACTGTCCTGGCGGCCTCGGTCCGGCCGCGGACCCGGACGCTGTAGGGATGAATACCTTCCGGCGTCAACGACACCTGGACCTGGGGCTGGTCACCGGTCTTGGGGGCGGCCGCCTTCGTCTCCTCTGCGGCGGTCTCCTGACCCATCCTGGCGTTGTGCACCAGGGTCCCGACTGTGAACACCAGGACCACCACCACGACGATGCCGATCGCGAACTTGTGGGCGGACGTCAGACGCATTCTCATCCACGAAGCGTGAAGCTGTGCGGGGGTCGCCCGTTTTCGGGTCGACGGGTCCGCTATGCAGCGCCTGTTGGCGCTGCCTGCTAATGATGGCAGATAACGAGCCAGACAAATGAATTCGAGGACAGGATTGCTGCGGTGCGAAAGATCCTTCCCGGACGTGTCTTTCAGGCAGCCCTGCTGGGTTCGGCCGGGCCCCCAGAAGCGGAGAATCGACATGCGCTACCTGCACACCATGGTCCGGGTCCGGGACCTTGAGGCGTCCCTGAAGTTCTACTGCGACCTTCTGGGCCTGGAGGAGGTCTCGCGCAGCGAAAGCCCGCAGGGGCGCTTCACCCTGGTCTTTCTGTGCGCGCCCGGGGACCGCGAGCTTGCCCTTGAGCGTCGGGCGCCGATGGTCGAGCTGACCTATAACTGGGACCCGGAAGATTATCAGGGAGGCCGCAATTTCGGCCATCTCGCTTACGCCGTCGATGACATCTACGCCGTCTGCGAGAGGTTGCAGGCGGGGGGCGTCACGATCAGCCGTCCGCCCCGGGACGGCAGAATGGCTTTCGTCCGGTCACCCGACGGCATTTCCGTGGAGTTGCTTCAGGCCGGAGCCGCCCTGACGCCTTCGGAGCCCTGGACTTCTCTGCCCAACGTCGGGACGTGGTGAACTCAGGCTATTGGGGGAGTTCATGGCGACCGCCCCAGGGGTCTGTCGCCGTCAGGCCACCAGGGCCAGGTTCGACCCAGGCGGGGCCGGCGGGAACCTTCCCGAACCCGCCGGGGATGTCGAGCACATAGGTCGGCTGGCAGAGACCCGAATAGCGGCCCCTCAGACCGCGGACCAGGGCCTGCCCCTCTTCGATCGACACCCGAAACCGGGACGTCCCCGGCGCAGGGTCCGGATGGTGCAGGTAATAGGGTCGCACGCCCCGTTCGACCAGAGCGCGCATCAGTTCGCCCAGGACCTCGACCCGGTCGTTCACGCCCCTCAGAAGCACGGTCTGGCTCAGTAGCTGCGCCCCGGCGCGGCCCAGTCTGGCGAGGGCGGCGTCCGCCTCAGGCGTCAACTCGCGCGGGTGGTTCACATGCACGCCGACCACCAGGGTCAGCCGCGATCCGGACAGGGCCCGGACGAGCGCTGCGCTCACCCGGGCGGGGTCCGCCACAGGCAGGCGGGTGTGCACCCGCAGGATCCGGAGGTGAGGGATGGCCGCAAGTCGGGTGACGAGGTCCGCCAGCCGCCGGGGCGACAGGACCAGAGGGTCGCCGCCGGTCAGGATCACTTCCCACACCTCGGGGCGCCCGGCGATATAGGCGAGGGCCGTATCGAGCTCCTCGGGCGTCAGGCCGCCGGCGCCCCCCGGCCCGACCGCCTCCCGACGGAAGCAGAACCGGCAGTAGACGGCGCAGGCGTGGGTGGCTGTCAGCAGAAGGCGATCCGGGTAGCGGTGCACGATCCCCTTCACCGGCGAGCGGACGGCGTCGCCGATCGGATCGGGATCCTCCCCCGGTTTCAGCGTCAGCTCGGCCGGATCCGGCAGGTACTGCAGGCCGATGGGATCGGCGGGGTCGGCCGGGTCGATCAGGGCGGCTGCCGCGGGCGTCACTGCGATGGCGTAGCGGCGCGACACGGGCTCCAGGGCGGCGACGGTCGCCCCGTCCACCAGTCCGGCGGCGACCAGGTCGGTCGGGGTGCGGAGGGTCTTGGTCATTGCGCCTCCGCCACCGGGCTCCAGAGGACGTCCTCGATGGTCCGGGCCCCTGTGGCCAGCATGACCAGCCGGTCGAAGCCGAGCGCGGCGCCGGAAGCCTCCGGCATGAACGCCAGGGCCGCGAGGAAGTCCTCGTCCAGGGGATAGCGCTCGCCGTAGACACGCGACTTCTCGTCCATCTCGGCCTCCAGCCGTCGCCTCTGCTCGGCGGGATCGGTCAGTTCACCAAAGGCGTTGGCCAGCTCCACCCCGCAGGCATACAGCTCGAAGCGTTCCGAGACCCGCGGGTCGTGCGCGCAGCGCCGGGCGAGGGCCGCCTCGGGCGCGGGGTATTCGCACAGGAGCGTCGCCCGGCCGTCCCCTAGGGTGGGCTCGATGCGCTCCACCAGCACCCGGCTGAAGACGTCGCTCCAGGTGTCGTCCGGAGCCACCCGGATCCCTGCTGTTCTCGCCGCCTCCGACAGCGCGGGCCCGTTCCCGGTCCCGTCCGGCGCAAGGGTGGCCAGGAGATCGATGCCCGCCAGGTCCCGGAACGCTTCGGCCAGGGTCAGTCGCCGTGGTTCCGCGAAGGGATCGCAGGTCCGGCCGCGCCAGCTGAGGGTGCGCGTCCCCGCCGCCTCCGCCGCCAGGGCCAGCAGGGCGGCGCAGTCGGCCATCAGGACCTCCCTCCCTTCCCCGGCCCGGTACCACTCCAGCAGGGTGAACTCGGGATGGTGAAGGGGGCCGCGTTCCCGGTTCCGGAAGACCCGGGCGAAGTCGAAGATCCTCGTCTCGCCCGAGGCCAGCAGCTTCTTGCAGGCGAATTCCGGCGAGGTGTGCAGATAGAGGGGCGAAGCGCCGCCCTGAAGGCTCAGCGCCTCCGTGGCGAAGGCGTGCAGGTGGGCCTCATTGCCCGGCGAGACCTGCAGGGCGGCGGCCTCCACCTCGGTGAAGCCGCGAGCTTCGAACCAGGCGCGGACCGCCGCGCCGACCGGCGCCCCCCGCTGGAGGCGCGGCGGTCCGGGCTCCCCCAGGGCGACAGGGAAGGCGGGCCCGGGCGCAATAGGGCCGCCCTCAGGCCCGTGGCGGCGGCGCGCCG
>JBJTEN010000264.1:0-3687 GCA_046092925.1 Phenylobacterium sp.
ACCGGATCCTCAAACTCGAGCCTCAGACCCGCATGGCGCACGGCCTCTCCGGCAAGCCAGTCCGTGCGATTCCCCACCGGCGCGCAGGGGACGCCCGCATCGGCCAGGAGCCCCAGCCAGTGACGCCGCGGCTGGCTCCGGAACACCTCCTCCAGCACATCGACGGCGAGGGCGGGATTGAGGACCAGGACCTCCCAGTGCGCGCCAAGCCCGAGGGCGTCGATGGCCTTCCGGAAGAAGGGCATGAAGAGGGTGGCGAGGAAGAACCACTCGCCGTCGGAACACTGGTAGAGCCTGTAGCTGGGCGAGGCGCCCTGCGGCGCGCCGCGCGGCAACCTGGGCTGGTCGCGGACCATGACCACGCCGCCGACCTCCGAGACGCCGTGGAGACCGCTGACGGTGACAGCCTGCCCCCGTCCCGAGGCCCCGCGTTCATAGAGGGCCGCGCCGATGGCCCCCGCCGCCATCACGGCCTGGCCGTACCATCCCAGGGGCAGGACCAGGTGAACCGGACTGTCGCCATAGGCCCCCTGCCGGAAGGCGATGCCGGAGAGGGCCGCCAGCAGGTTGTGCCGCGGCGGCAGGCGGCTCCAGCGCCCCTTGTCCCGTAGGGCGGCATCCAGACATGAACCAGGTGATCGGCCCCGTCGCGCAGGCTGGCGGCGTCGAGCCCCAGGGCCTCGAGGTCGCCCGGCGCGTGATCAAAGACCGCCACATCCGCGCCGCGGGCCAGGTCACGGGCGCGGGCGAGGTCCGCCGGATCGGCGAGATCCAGGGTCACGACGGTCTTGTTGCGGTTCCAGGCCGGATAGCCCGGATGATCCTTCAGTCGGTCGCCCCCCGGCGGCGCGACCTTGATCACCTCGGCCTCGAAATCGCCGACCAGCATGCAGGCCATGGGCCCGGCGACGCCCTGGGTGAAGTCCGCGATCCGCACGCCCCGGTAGGCCGACATGCTCCCTCCCGCTTTTCTTGTCTTGCAGGGAGGGTCGGCGAAAGCTGCGGCGGTGGCAAGCCGGGGCCGGGTTCAGAGCCTCAGAACCGTCGCCTGGACCACCGGACGGCGGCCCCAGATGCGCTGGGACGCCTTCTTGAGGGCGCGGGACATCGCCGCCTCGACCTCGGCGTCGATCTCGCGCTGATCGCCGTCGAGACGTCGTATGGCCGCTTCTGCGGCGTCGGCGAGATCGTCGAGAAGATCCTCCAGGGGACGCTCCGGATCCCCTGGCAGTCCAACCGCCCGGACCTGGGGACCGGAGGCGATGCGTCCGCGGCCATCCATCACCAGGGCTGCGTGCAGAACGCCGCTGGTCGCCGCATGCCGCCGCTCGCGCAGGGGTTCGCCGTCCTCCGGCGTCATGAAGCCGCCATCAAGGTAGATGCGGCCGGACGGGACCTCATCGATGACCTCGGCGCGGCCGGGAGCGAGACGCACCATCTCGCCGTTCCGGGGGGCGACCGTCTGAGGGACCTGCAGGTCGCGGGCGAAGGCGGCATGCTCTAGCAGATGCCGGCGCTCCCCATGCGTGGGGATGGCGATCCGGGGCCGGGCCCAGGCGTACATGTCGGCCAGCTCCTCGCGGCAGGGATGGCCGGACACATGGATGCCGGGGTGCTCACGGTCGGTGATCAGGCGCACGCCGCGCTCGGACAACCGGTCCTGCATGTTGCGGATGGCGATCTCGTTGCCGGGGATCACCCGGCTGGAAAAGATCACGCTGTCGCCGGCGCCCAGGCGGATGTGCGGGTGAGAGCCCTCGGAAATCCGCGAGAGCGCCGCCCGGGGCTCGCCCTGACTGCCCGTGCAGAGCAACAGGACCTGATCCGGCGGAAGATGGGCGGCCTGGGCCTCCGAGATGAAGCCCTGGGAATCGACATCAATGCCGACGTGCCGCGCCGCCGCCGCCATGCGGATCATGGAACGGCCGACCAGGCAGATCTTCCGCCCTGCGGCGCGACCGGCCACGATGGCGGTTTCCATACGGGCGACGTTGGAGGCGAAGCACGCCACGGCCACCCGCCCCTTCTGGGCGGCGATGACGCGAACCAGTTCCTCACGGACGTCCGCCTCCGAGCCTGCACGTCCTTCGACGAAGACGTTGGTGGAGTCGCAGACCATGGCCAGGACGCCCTCGTCGCCAAGCCTCCGCAGCGCATCTGAGTCCGTGGTCCCGCCGAGGAGAGGCTGGGGGTCGATTTTCCAGTCGCCGGTATGGAGCACGACCCCCAGGGGCGAACGGATCACAAGACCGTTGGGCTCGGGGATGGAATGGGTCAGGGTGACCATCTCGACGTCGAAGGGACCCAGGACGATACGCCCGCCCAAGGGCACCTCGTTCAGCTCCACCTCGTCCTCGAGACCCCGCTCCCGCAGCTTCTCGCGCAGCAGGAAGGCGGTGAAGGGGGTCGCGTAAAGGGGCGCAGGGAGCCGGGGCCAGAGCCAGGCGACGGCGCCGATGTGGTCCTCGTGAGCGTGGGTGAGGACAATGCCGAGGATGTTGTCGGCATGCTCCTCAATGAAGACAGGGTCCGGCAGGATCACGTCCACGCCAGGCGTGTCCTGCCCGCCGAAGGTGACGCCCAGGTCTGCGACAATCCACTTGCGACGGTCGGGCGGGCCATAGCCGTAGAGATTGAAGTTCATACCGATCTCGCCGGACCCTCCGAGGGGCAGGAAGACGAGTTCGTCGTTGGGGCGCGGTCCCGTCACCTATCGAGCTCCCGGGTTACGACGATGAATCTCCAGCATGCCGCGTATGGTGAGGTCGGAGTCGAAGTAATCAATCGCGGTCGTCGCCCCCTGGAAGAGCGAGGCGACTCCGCCGGTCGCGATCACCGTCATGGGGCGCCCCCACTCCGCCCGAATCCGGGCGATAAGACCCTCGATCAGGGCGATATAGCCCCAGAAGACCCCCGCCTGCATCGCGCCGACCGTATCGCGCCCGATGGTCCGCTCGGGCCGACGAATGGCGACCCTGGGCAGCTTGGCGGCGGCCGCATGCAGGGCCTCCATGGACAGGTTGATGCCCGGGGCGATGACGCCGCCCTCGAAGCCTCCGTCCGCTGCAATAACGTCGAAGGTGGTGGCGGTGCCCGAGTCGATCACGATGAGGTCGCCGGGATAGACCACATGGGCCCCGATGGCGTTGACCAACCGGTCCGCCCCGGCTTCCGAGGGCTTCTCAAGCCGGATGGGGATGCCCAGGTCGACATTCTCCCCAATGACGAGGGGCTCCACCTTCAGGTATCGCCGCGACAGGTTCCGGAGGTTGAACACGGACTGAGGCACCACGCTGGAGATAATGCAGGCGTCCAGCATGTCGAACCTGAGGCCGGTCATCGAGAGGAGCTGAAAGAGCCAGACGGCGTACTCGTCCGCCGTGCGGGTTGACTGGGTGGCGGTGCGCCACTGGGCGACCCAGGAGGCTCCGTCGTGGACGGCAAAGAGGGTGTTGGTGTTGCCCTGTTCGATCGCGAGCAGCATCAGGACTCTCCGAAAAAGACATCGCCTGCGGTGATCCGGACGACCCGGCCGTCCCCGAGGCGCAGGCGCAGGGCGCCGTCGGGCTCCAGGGTCTCGGCGATCCCGGCAAGCGTGCGGTCGGGCAGACGCGCTGTGCAGGGACCGCCCAGGCCATCGGCCAGCCGGGTCCAGGCCCGCCCCACGGGCGCGAAACCCTCCCGGGC
>JBJTEN010000265.1:0-6697 GCA_046092925.1 Phenylobacterium sp.
CGCCGTCAACGCGGCGATCACCCTCGGCCGCCCCCTGCTCGTCAAGGGCGAACCGGGCACGGGCAAGACCATGCTGGCCATCGAGGTGGCGCGTGCGCTCGGGCGCCCGCTCCTGCAATGGCACGTGAAGTCCACCTCCAAGGCCCAGCAAGGGCTCTACGAGTACGACGCCGTCTCGCGCCTGCGCGACTCGCAGCTCGGCGATCCCAAGGTCGCCGACATCGCCAACTACATCGTGCCGGGCAAGCTGTGGGAGGCCTTCGAGAGCGAGCGCCGCGTGGTGCTGCTGATCGACGAGGTCGACAAGGCCGACATCGAGTTTCCCAACGACCTGCTGCGCGAACTCGACCGGATGGAGTTCTACGTCTACGAAACCAATGAGACGATCCGCGCGGAAATCCGGCCGGTGGTGATCATCACCTCCAATAACGAGAAGGAGCTCCCCGACGCCTTCCTGCGCCGCTGCTTCTTCCACTACATCCGCTTCCCCGAGGCCGAGACAATGAACGACATCGTCGAGGTCCACTATCCGGGCATCAAGCAGAAGCTGGTCTCGGAGGCCCTGCGCATCTTCTACGACATGCGCAAGGTTCCGGGCCTCAAGAAGAAGCCGTCCACCTCCGAACTGCTTGACTGGCTGAAGCTGCTGATGGTCGAGGACATCAGCGACGAGATGCTGAAGGAACGGGATCCCACCAAGCTGATCCCGCCCCTGCACGGCGCCCTCCTGAAGAACGAACAGGACGTCCAGCTGTTCGAGCGCCTCGCCTTCCTGGCCCGCCGGGAAAGCGGTCCGCCCCGCCCGGGCCAGTAGCCGAAAGACGGACGGGCGGAACGCCCCGGCGGGACGGGTCAGACCTTCTGGACTTCGACGATCTTGTAGGTCAGAGGCTGGCCGTCCTCGTCCGTGACGGTGACGTACTCGCCCACCACAAAGCGGTGCTCGCCAAGCCTGTGAACGGGCTCGTCGTCGTCGCTCGACCCCTGGTCATAGTCAAAGAACCAGTTCTGACCGCGGCGGGCCAGGCGTCCCATCACGGCGTCTTCGTCAGGCGCGAACCGGCGCACCGTGCACTCGGCGCGGGCCTTTGCGAAGGCTTCGCCGTCGAGACGTCCCTCCGGAGTCAGGGGAGCCGTCAGGGTGTAGCCACGACGGTCGTCACCGCCGAACTCAGAGCCGGGATTGCGGGCGAGCCGCATGACGATGCGCGACAGGGACATGCGCGAAAACCTCTAATGAGACAGGAAGAGTGAAGGAGCGTCGGCGGCCAGAAGGCTGCGAGTCGTTCCGCCGAAGATGAATTCCTGGAGCCGGTGATGCCCGAAGGCTCCGGCGACCAGCAGGTTGGCGCCGGCCCGGCGTACGGCGCCAAGCAGAAGCCCCGCAGCCTCGCCCTTGTCTCCCAGAACCTCAACCTCGGTCGGCACGCCGCGAGCGGCGTAGTAGGCTTGGAGCCGGGCGGGATCGAAATGTCGCGAAGTGGCGCGCGGGGCTGCAAGCAGGATGACCCTTGAAGCCTTCTCGAGGATGGGCAGGGCCAGACGTGCGGCGCGACTGGCCTCCTTGCCGCCATCCCAGGCGACCGCCACCACTCCGCCGACATTGAACCCGTCGCGGGCGATAAGCACCGGTCTTTGTTCATCGGCGACGATCTGCTGGAAACACTCGGCCAAGGGGCCGCGCCCCCGCGCCGGATCGTCACCGAAGACCACGAGGTCGGAGAGCCGCGCCTCCGCCGACAGGGAAGCCCAGACGGGGCTCCGCAGGGCGGTGAAGGTCTTCTTGCCGTAGACACAGGCCTCATAGGAGGCGCGGGAACGGGCCTCTCCCGTCGCCGCCGCCTGTCTCAGGGTCTCGATCGCTGTGGTCTGGACGCCGCCCATGTATCCTTCGCCCAGCCAGGGCATGATGTCGGCCACGTCGGCCGGCGCGAAAACCGCTGACAGTTCCGCACCAAAGGGCTCAGCGGCCCTGACAGCCGCCGAAAGGACGGCCGCGTCGCCATCGGCTCCGGCCAGCGGCGCCATGACCCTCGCCCAGCTCATTTGCGTCCTCCTCGGTTCCTGTGGACCCTACGCCATGAGACTGCGCACCGACATTGATCTTTCTCAAGCCCCGGTGCACCTGTCGGGAATGTCCCGCACCGGAGATCAGCATTGAGGCGCACCGCTGCAAGCCCTCCCCGGGCCTGGCAACGCATGCTTTCAGGCCGAAGGCTGGACCTTCTCGATCCCTCCCCGCTGGATATCGAGATCGAGGACATCGCTCACGGCCTCGCCCGGGTGGCGAGATGGAATGGGCAGACCGTCGGCGAGCACGCCTTCTCGGTGGCCCAGCACTCGCTGGTGGTGGAAGAAATCTGCGTTCACCTGCAGCCGGATCTCGACCCGAGATGGCGTCTGGCGGCGCTGCTGCACGACGCCTCGGAGTACGTGATCGGGGACATGATAAGCCCCTTCAAGGCGGCTCTGGGGTACGACTACAAGGCCTTCGAACACCGGCTGGAACAGGCGATCCACATCCGCTTCGGCCTTCCGGCCCGGACTCCCGCCGAAGTCCGCAAGCTGATCAAGACTGCGGATCGCGCCTGCGCCTTCTTCGAGGCGGTGCAACTGGCGGGTTTCGGTCAGGACGAGTCCATCTCTCTCTTCGGGCGACCGCCGGCGGAGTTCCACATCGATATCGAGCCTCTGGCGGCGGGATCCGCGCAGAGACGATATGTCGAGCAGTTCCATCTCCTGTCCGAAGCGGCGGGGTTCACCCCCGGCGCCGCCTCCCGACCGGGGCGTTAGCGCCGTGTCGCAGCGCATCGTCATCGGACTCTCGGCCGTGGTCGCCGCAGTCGCCGACGGCGAAGCGCGGGTGCTGACGGTGCGGACTCCGGGGCTGCCCGCCGCCCTGCCCTTCGGCCCCTTCGATCCGGAGGCGGACAGGACTTTCGAGATCGCGCTCCGGACATTCGTATCCGCCCAGACTGGCTTCAATCCGGGTTATGTCGAACAGCTCTACACCTTCGGCGACAAGGGGCGGGATGCGCCCCTGGCCGCGGTCGACGGGGCTCCGGCGGCGCGGGTCATTTCGGTCGGCTATCTGGGCCTGACCGCCAGGGCCGACACTGTGGCCCAGGCCGGCGCGACCTGGTCGGCCATCACCAGCTTCTTCCCCTGGGAGGACTGGCGGGACGGTCGGCCAGCCGCGCTGGCCGGGATAGAGGCGGCCCTCCGAAACTGGGCTGGCGCCAGCGCGGCGCGGCTTTCCCGCGTGCGGCTTCTCTTCGCCCTCGACGAGGCGCCCTGGAATGACGAAAGGGTGCTGGAGCGTTACGAGCTTCTCTATGAGGCGGGTCTGGCGCAGGAGGCGGCCAGGGATCGTGGCGAGACTCCGGATCCTGCCATCGCCCTGCTGGGACCGGCGCTGGGCGAGCCCATGATCTCCGACCACAGGCGCATTCTCGCTACAGCTCTCTCCCGGCTGCGCGGAAAGCTCCGGTACCGGCCGGTCATCTTCGAGATGATGCCGGACGCCTTCACCCTGTCGGCCCTCCAGAAGGCTGTGGAGCTGGTCGCAGGGGTGCCCCTCCACAAGCAGAACTTCCGCAGGGCCCTCGAACGCTCAGGGCTGGTGGAGGGGCTCGGGCGCCTGGACCAGGAGACGGGCGGACGGCCGGCCGAGCTGTTCCGGTTCCGGCGGGAGAGCCTTGCATCCCGCTCCGCCCCCGGCCTCTCGCTCCCCCTGCTCCGGGACTAAAGACCGTCGCCCCGGCGGACCAAGGACACCACCCGTCCACGGATCCGGGTCGTCCATCGATCCGAAAGTGATTGGCGAGGCGTCGTCTCAGAGCGGGGTCATCACGAGGCGCGGGGACTGATTTCGCCCAGGGCGCTCTCCGGGAGACGCAGGCCCTTCGGGCTTCTGGACGGTTGCAAGGCATCCGCAGTTCCGGTCGGCGGTCCCACGGGCTTGGCCTCGCCGCCCTCATCCCCTAACGGTGGAGAAAACGGAGGAAGCCCCCATGACCCGCGCACGCCAGGTGCATCTCGTCCGCCGCCCAGCCGGCATGCCGGTTCCGGAGGACTTCGCCATCGTCGAAGCGCCTCTCCCGGACGCTGCGGAGGGGGAAATCCAGGTCGAAGGCCTGATTCTCTCGGTGGATCCCTACATGCGTCCGCGCCTCGACGCCGACCAGAAGCTGGGTGAGGCCATGGCCGGAGGCGGCGTCGGCCGGGTCGTCCAGTCACGCAACCCGAAGTTCCGGGAGGGCGACATCGTCCGGCATGGCCAGGGCTTCTCCGAACGGTTCAATAGCGACGGCCGTGGCGTCCAGGTGCTCAATCCGGACCCGGACCTGCCCCTCAGCGTCTACATGCACGCCCTGGGCGGCACCGGGATTACGGCCTATGGCGGCCTCCTGGAGACGGGCGCCTTGAAGGACGGCGAACAGGTGTTCGTCTCCACCGCCGCCGGCGCTGTCGGGTCGGTCGCCGCGCAGATCGCCCGGATCAAGGGCTGCTATGTGATCGGCTCCACGGGCTCGGACGAGAAGAAGCGCTGGCTCCTGGACGAGGCGGGCCTCGACGCGGCCATCAACTATAGGTCCGAGAACCTGCGCTCAGCCCTGAAGGCCGCCGCACCCAAGGGGATCGACGTCTATTTCGAGAATGTCGGCGGGGCGCACCTCGACGCCGCCCTCGCCTGCATGAACCTGCGCGGCCGGATCGCCGTCTGCGGCATGATCTCGACCTACAATGGCGACCGCGAGGGCGTGCGGAACCTGTCGGTCCTGATCTACGGGCGGATGCGGATGGAAGGCTTCGTCGCCTCCGACTTCCCCCACCTGCAGGAGCAGTTCCAGTCCGACATGACCGGCTGGCTCAAATCCGGCCAGATCCGCTATCAGGAGACCGTGCTTGAAGGTTTCGAGCGCGCGCCCGAAGCCCTGATCGGCCTGTTCGAGGGCCGCAACGCGGGAAAGATGCTGGTCCGGCTCTAGGCTACTCGGCCGGGGTGGTGGCGGCGGATTGACGGGCGGCCCAGCGGGCCCTCAGGCTCTTGCTGGTGTCCCGGCTGCCGTCGGGGCTCCAGCCCGGAGGGCCGAAGAGATATCCGCCGACCTCCCGCAGCGACCGGGCCGATGAAAGGTCCCGGCCAATGGCGATCCATTCATGGAAGGCCACGGTCAGGATGTTGAAGCTGCCGAGGTTGCGGATGAGGCCGTAGCGGGGCTTTTCCTCGTCCAGCTCAGCCTGGAAGGTGCCGAACATCTTGTCCCAGATGATCAGGATGCCGGCATAGTTCCGGTCCAGGTACCGAGGGTTGCGCGCATGGTGCACCCGATGGTGCGACGGGGTGTTGAACACCGCCTCGAACCAGGTAGGCATGCGCCCGACCGCCTCGGTGTGGATCCAGAACTGGTAAACGAGACTGATCCCCTGCTGTATGAAGATTTGCGCAGGCGAGAAGCCGAGGAAGGCCATGGGCAGCCAGAGTAGCCAGGTCCCGGCCAGGCCTCCGGACCAGGTCTGCCGCAGGGCCGTGGCAAGGTTGTAGTGCTGGGAGGAGTGGTGGTTGACGTGGGCCGCCCACCAGAACCGCCGCTCGTGGCTGAGCCTGTGAAAGACATAGTAGGTCAGGTCCTCCAGGAAGAAGATCGCCACCCAGCCCCACCAGGCGTCGAAGGGCACGGTGAAAATCCGGTGCTCCCAGGCCCAGACCGTGGCTGCGAAGACCAGGCCGGCGGTCAGGAGGGCAGGCACGCCGCGCAGCAGGCCCATGGCCAGCGAGACCAGGGTGTCCCGGGCCTCGTACTCGGCCTTGGCCAGTCGCAGACGCCCCAGGCCGATCTCCAGCAGGATGGCCAGAATGAAGAAGGGGATCGCCAGCTTGACCGGATCGAAGGGGGATTCCAGCATCAGGTCGTCTCCGGAGTCCATCCCGCCAGGGCGGGACGGGCAAGTCGCGGGCTCACGCCGGGCAGGCGCAGATGCAAGCGGCCGTCGCGCACAGGCGCCGCGGCCGCGTCGGTCCAGGCTAGGTCCCTGGCCACCCAGGCGTCGCCGAGGCGAAACAGATAAAGGGCGCGGGCGCCGGAACGGGCAAGGGCGGCGGCGCCGTCGGCGGCCAGCCAGACCCGGTCGACCTGCGCATCGGGATAGTCGTCCGCCAGGAGGGCTCGCGCCCTCGCCTCATCCAGCGGCGGGGCAGGCCGCGAAAGGCGCGCCGCCGCCGCCAGGGCGACGATCACGAGGACCGCGACGCCGGAGACGGCAAGCTGGCTCAGAAAGGGGGGAATGGGAATGACGCGCTCCTCTGGCGCCCGAGAGTCAGGCAGGGGGACGGGAGCGTCAAGCCGGACCGAGCGGAAGCTTGACGCCGCCCTCCCGCCCGCGCTCTGCTATCGCCATGGACGCGACGACCGACTTTATCCGCCGCCTGCCCAAGGCCGAGCTTCACATGCACGTCGAAGGCTCTCTCGAGCCCGAAATGATGTTCGAACTGGCCCGGCGGAACCGGGTCGCCCTTCCCTTCGACAGCGTCGAAGCGGTCCGCGCCGCCTATAGCTTCAGCCGCCTCCAGGACTTCCTGGACATCTACTACCAGGGGGCGGCCGTCCTCCTGACCGCCGGCCTGGTCTTCGCAGCCACGGTCTGGGCCTGGGAGCACCGGATTTTCACCGTGCCCTTCGACGCCTGGTGGGGC
>JBJTEN010000266.1:0-9470 GCA_046092925.1 Phenylobacterium sp.
ACCCTGGTCCCCGCCATGGCCCGAGCATGGGCCTGGGCGCCGTAGGGATCCGCAGTGCTCACGACGCCGCCCTCCCGCTCTTTGACGAAGTTTCGCCCGCCTCGTGCAGCTGAGGCAGCAGGGCCGTCGTCGTGGCGAGCCGCACCTGCTGAACGCCGCGGATGCGCCGGATCTCGTCGCATAGCTGCTGAAGCCGTTCGGATGGGCCCTGCACGAGAAGGACCTCCAGCGACTGGTCTCCTTCGAGGAAGACGTGCTGCGAGGAGATCACCTCCTTCATGTAGGCGCTCTGGGTCTGCGCCAGCGCCTGACGCACCCGGCCCGACTCCGCCCGGTAAATCAGCGTGATCGTACCCGCCACGAGGGCCCCGACGATTTCCTCCCTATGCCCCGCCAGTTCATGCCGGATCAGTTCGGCGATCATCTGGGAGCGGCTGGGCAGGCCACGCTGGGCGACCATCTCGTCCAGTTGGGCGAGCAGCTCCGCAGGGAGGCTGACGCTGAGGCGCGCGAGGTGGGAGACCGGTTCCAGCATGAGAGCACCCTATCGGCTGTTATTACGCTCGACCATTAGCGTAATAATCATCCCGGCGTCTCGCTTCGGATCGCACAGGATTTGGGCACGGCGCCCAGGGGGTGATCAGCCCGGGCCCGGCCTGGCCGTCCCTAGGGGCTCTCTGGCGGTCCCCAGGAGTCCCTCTCGACCACAAGGCGGTAGCCGTCGGGATCGACGAAGGTGCGTCCGCGTTGGCTCCAGTAGGGGTTGAAGGACGAGACCTCCTGGAAACCCGCCGATAGGAGGGCCGCGCACCTGCGTTCCCAGGCGGCCGGATCCGGGATGTAGACCACCAGGAGGTCCTCAGGCGTCGGCGCCGGCTGAACCGGATGATGGCGGAGAACCGTGAACTCGAAGTGGTGGCCGGCGCCTGGCTCCCCGAGCATGACGCCGTCAAACCCGTCATGGTCCCGGAATCCGCCGAGTTCCTGCAGACCCAGCCCCTCGACATTCATTCGGAGGGTGCGGTCGAGGTCCGACACCGGGCGGGCGATCCTGAGGTGAGGCGGCATGGCGGGACTGCGAGAGACTGCTTTGCGGTAGGGCGCGAACGCCGATGCGGAGAATCCTAGCCTTGGAAGGAGGGGCGTCCAGGGGCGCCGGCCCGCCATCCTTTCAGAGGCGACCGGTTATCGTGCATTGCATCGGTCACCGAAATCCCCGAACGCTGAACTCAGGATCGAAGCGGGAGGGCGAGACATGCGGACGACAGAACTGGCAGGCTTGGGAGAGGTCAGCCGCCTGAGCCTGGGCGGCGGGATAGGGCAGATCTGGGGCGAGACCCCGCACGATGAAGCCCTCGCCACCCTGCACGCCGCCGTCGAGGCCGGGATCACCCTGATCGACTGCGCACCCATGTACAACAATGCCGAAAGGTTCATCGGCGAGGCCTTCGCGGGCCGCCCGCCGGCAGGGGTGAGGTTCACCACAAAGCACCAGCTGGGCTCGCCGGAGCCCGGAGCGACGGCTGCGGCCCTCGAGGCCTCGGTGGAGGCCAGCCTGGCGGCCATGCGCCTGGAACGCATCGACCTCTTCTTCCTGCATTCCAACCTGCACCGCGACGGCTACGCCTACGCCTTCGGCGAGAGCGCCAAGGCCCAGTTCTCCACCGCCCTGTCGATCTATGCCGAGGAGGTCGCGCCGGCCATGGAGGCGCTCAAGGCCAAGGGCAAGATCGACCAGTGGGGGATCACCGGGATCGGCGTTCCTGAAGCTGTGCTGGACGCCCTCGCCCACCCTGTCCGCCCGGCGGTGGTGCAGGTGATCGCCAACCTGATGGACAGCCCCGGCGCCCTGAAGCGCTATGCCGAACCCGCACGGCCCCGCGAGATCGCCAAGGCGGCCAAGGCGGCGGGCCTGGGCGTCATGGGCATCCGCGCGGTGCAGGCCGGCGCCCTGACGGCGGCTGTGGACCGGGAGCTGTCGCCCAACGGCCCGGACCGGCGCGATTTCGAGCGCGCCGCCCCGTTCCGGGCCCTATGCGCCCGCTGGGGCGCAGACCCGGCCTACGCCGCCCATCGGTACGCCCTCTCCCTGCCCGACTTCGACGTGATTGTGCTGGGGGTCAAGAACCGGTCCGAGCTGGAACTCTGTCTCAGGGCGGAGGCGGACGGACCCTACTCAACGGCGGAGATGGCGGAGATCGACGCCCTGGGGCTTCGGCCGGCGGGGGCCTGAGACAGGACCTTCCGCAGAGCGACCCGGGAGCTGGAGGCCCAGCCCTGAAAAGACCGGCGTCGGGGATCAAACCTCGGCCAGAAAACTCCGGACGGCGATGACGACCTGAGCGAAGTTCTCCCGCCGGACATTGTGCCCGGCCCCCGGGATCCGGACCGCCCTGAGGTTGGGATTGAGGGCTCTGGCCTCAAGGACCTGTTCGACCGAAACCATGCTTCCCCGCTCAGACTCTCCGTGAATGAGGAGGGTCGGCGACGAGAGGTCGCGGACATCCTGGCGCCAGTCTGATTGCAGGAAAGGCAGGGCCCAGGCATCCACCTGAAGCTTCGATGCGACCCAGGCCGGAAACTCGCGGGGATCCCATGACGGAGCCTGCTGTTTGCCGAAGGCGAAGAGCTCGGCCTCGGTCATGGACCTGAAACGGGCGACCTGTTCCTGGAACTTCTCAAGCCTCTTCCTCCTCGCGTCGGGGGTCATCGGGGGAACCAGGGGGGGATCCTCAAGAACCAGGGCCCGGACCCGGTCCGGATGGGCTGCGGCGTAACCGGCGCTGGCCCGGGCGCCGACGGAGTGGCCCATGACCAGGACCTGGTCCAGGCCGAGGGCCTCGACCGCCTCGGCCAGGTCACGGACGGGGTCGACGGCGTCCCCGGGGCCGACCCTGGAACTCGCGCCATGTCCGCGGGCGTCAATCATGATGACGTCGAAATCCGGCGCGAGGGCTTCGGCGAGACGGGTCCAGCAGAGGCCGTTGTCGGTCAGTCCATGGGACAGGACCAGGGGCGGCCCACCGCCACCAGTACGATGGTAGGCCAGCTGTCCGCCGGAGACGGCGACCTCGCCAGGGGTCCAGTCCGCAGACCCGGAGCTCACCATGCGTAGGCCTCAGGCGCCGGACCGCAGGGCGGGAAGATCGCGTCGAGCCGCGAAAGGACCGCATCCTCAAGGACCAGTTCAGGGGCCTTGAGAAGGGAGGCGAACTGCTCCCGTCGCCTCGGTCCCACGATGGTCGACGTCATGCCGGGCTGGTGAAGAAGCCATGAGATCGCGACCACGCCAGGAGGCTGCCCGAGGCTGTCGCAGAGGATATCGAACTCGGACAGCCGCCCGGCCCTCTCATCCGCTAGGAGGCCTGCACGGCGACCGGAGGGATCCGTCGAAGCGCCTGCAAGACGCCCCCCCGCGAGTGGACTCCAGGCGATCACCCCGACACCGTAGGCGCGGCAGGCGGGAAGCACCTCCAGCTCGGCGCGCCGTTCGAGGAGATTGTAGAGACTCTGTTCACAGACCAGCCCGAGACGGTGGGAGGCCATGGCCCTCTCGTTGAGCCGGGCGATAGCCCAGCCCGGGAAATTGCTCGAGCCCACATAGGTGATCTTGCCCTGGGCGATCAGCCGGTCCATCGCCTGCCAAATCTCCTCAGGCGGCGCGGCGCGGTCGATGTGGTGCATCTGGTAGAGGTCGATATGGTCCACGCCCAGGCGTCGGAGGCTCGCGTCGCAGGCGGCCTGGATATGCCGAGCGGAAAGACCGCGGTCGTTGACGTCCGCCGACATGGGCGCATGGACCTTGGTCGCCAGGACGATCCGGTCCCGCCGGGATCGGTCCTCCGCCAGCCATTCACCGAGTAGGCTCTCCGTCGCCCCGACGCCAAGGCGACCGCCATACTGGTCCGCCGTATCGATGAAGTTGACCCCTGCCTCAAGGGCGTCGCCCAGAAGGGCGAAACTCTCCTCGCGGGAAGTCAGCGGCCCGAAGTTCATGGTGCCTAGGCAGAGCTCGCTGACCTGGAGGGCCGTTCGCCCGAGGCGACGGTGCTTCACGGCGCCCTCAGGGTCGGACCGGTGACCAGGGTCTCGCTGGAGTCCAGGACGCAGTGACGGACCCGTTTCTGGGCGTTCTCGGACAGCGTCCGGTAGTCCGCGTAGCTGATCCCCGGGACAATCGGTTCACGGAACCAGGGGGCGTAGAACTCCAGATTGGGAAGGGCCCTCATGGCGTCGGAGAGGTTGGGCGTCCCACCGTGCCAGGCCCGGACGTCGCGGATCATGACGGCTCCGGCGGGCGCCGGGCAGACCGTGCTCAGACGCATCCACTCCGGCTCTTCCTCAAGGGTGGGGATGGGATGTCGGGAGTGCTGGGTGCCCGGAATCTGCCGGGTCGGCCCGTTCAGACGGGTCACGTCCTGAGGCAGGAAGTTAGCGCAGACATAGGGACAGGGCAGATCCCTGAGGGTCAGCTGCCCCCGCGGATCATGGAAGGCGCTGAAGGGCGTCGTGGCGCTGTCCTTCCAGTCCCGGATATCCGAATGCAGGGGCTGGTACCCCGTGGCGCCGGGCAGACAGAAGTCGCCGCTGGCCGCCCGCAGGACGAAGTCCGGCGACTGAAAGATGGCCGTCACCACCTCGTTCACGAGGGCGTTCTCCAGCAGCATCCGCCATTCCGGTCGGTGCAGCTGGCTGCGGGTCAGGCTGGAGCCGCCGAAGGAGTAGCGGTGGGAGCCCCGGTTTCCGCGGCGATCGGTGTCGAGGGCGAGAATCTCGTCGGCGACCTCCTGGCAACCCTTGGCCAGAAACTCGACCTGGGCGCTGTCCAGGGCCTGCGCGATGACCACGAAGCCATCCCGGCGGAAGAGCTCCGCAGCGTGCGCGACGTCCCGGGGCTCCAGGATTTCCAGCCCCCGGATACCGTTGTTGGCTTCGAGATAGGCGCGCTGGGCGGCGAGACCCTCTGCGCCCCCTGCGGCTGAATACGGGTTCATGTCAGTTTCTCCCCGCGGCCATCCGGCCCGATCCTCTTATTGACTTTTATTTCAATAATTGGGCGCCCAGGCAAGGATTCTGACGGTTCCACGGAGCCCCCTTGACGGAAGACATCGCCTGTCTTGTTTGGGGCGTGTGCACCTTGCCCTCGCAACACCTCTCCTCCCGCTTGGGCAAGGCTAAGGCCAGGGCGGAACCGAGTCGAGAACCGCATCCGCCTGGTCTCAAGCTGCACCTTCCGCTGGCGCGCCCTAGAGTTTCAGGACCTGCTTGGCGATGATGTTTCTCTGGACCTCGTCGGACCCGCCGGCAATGCTTGCTGCGCGGCCTTCGAGGTAGCGCGCGACTTCCCTCCTGACCCAGGGCGGGCCGACTTCAGGGGCCTCGGCGCCTGCGACCTCAGGGAACCAGGGCGCCGCATAGGGCCCGGCGCACTCGACGAAAAGTTCGGTCATGCGCTGGACGATGTCCGTGCCCTTCAGCTTCAGGGTCGAAGACTGGGCGCCGGGAGCGCCGCCCGCGGCGACCTCGGACAGGGTCCGGAGCTCGGTGATGGCGAGGGCCTGCAGTTCGATCTCGGCCCAGGCGAGGCGACCCGCAAAGCCAGGGTCACCGAGCAGGTCGTCGCCCTCCGATCCGGCGGCGGACCGGCCGACCTCGCGGATCCGGCGCGAGAGGTCGGTGGAGAGGGATACGAAAGCCTGGCCGGTCCGCTCGTGGGTCAGCAGGCCCTTGGCCACGGTCCAGCCCTCCCCTTCCCGGCCGACACGGTTCGCAACCGGGACACGGACACCGTCGAGCGTCACCCGGTTGAACATATGCCGTCCATCGATGGAGATGATCGGGTGGACGGTGACGCCCGGCGCGCGCATGTCGAGAAGGAGGAAGGTGATGCCGGCCTGCCGCTTCGGCTCATCCGAGGTGCGGGTCAGGCAGAACATCCAGTCGGCGTGATGGGCGCCGCTGGTCCAGACCTTTTCCCCGTCCACCACATAGTGATCCCCCTCCAGAACAGCCCTCGTCCGCAGCGAGGCGAGGTCGGAGCCAGCCTCCGGCTCCGAGTAGCCCTGACACCATCGGACCCGGTCATGGAGGATGTCGGGCAGGAACCGGGCCTGCTGTTCGGGCGAGCCATAGGCGAAAAGGATGGGCGCGAGCATCCCCATGCCCATGCCCCCGATCTGGGCCGGGAGGCCGGCTGCCGTGACCTCGCGCTCCCAGATGAAGTTCTGGGTGGGGGTCCATCCCGGTCCCCCAAACCCCACGGGCCATCGGTTGGCGGCCCATCCCTTCTCCAGGAGGGCCATGCGCCAGCGCTGTTCGTGGACCTCGCCGCCGTCGTAGCGTTCGGGTGCAGGGAAGGTCGCTGCAACGAGGGCGCGGACCTCATCCCGGAAATGCATCTCGTCTTCAGACAGGCTGAGGTTCATGGACAGCGGCTCGTCATGTACTATACAAGTCGTCAATAAATCCGCCCCCCAAGCGGCGGTCAAGGGAGGCCGGGAGTGACAACAGAGCCCTTCACAGCCGTAGACCAAGGCGGCGTCCTGGCGGGACCGATCCGTCGCCCGGTCAATCTTTCCCGTGACGCGGCCGGATCCATTCATGACGATGCAACCGCGCAAACACTGGGGTTCCGGGGCGGGACCGTGGCGGGAAACATCCACTTCGAGCAGTTCCCGCCGCTGCTGCTCGCACAGTTCGGTTATGACTGGAGGCAGAGAGGGGGGCTTTCCCTGCACTTCCTGAACGCCACCACGGATGGAGAACCTGTCCAGGCGTTTGTCGGCGCCGCCGAGATCCTCGCCGACGGCGTCCGCCGGGCGCCGGTCTGGATGCAGACGCCTGAGGGCGTCCGGGTCTGTGAGGGCACGGCCTGGGCCGGCGGCGCAGATCCCGACTCGGCCCTCCGGCGGAGGGTCGCCCAGCAGAAGCCAGCTTCGGACCTCCGCATCCTGAAGGCCTCAGGGGTCGGAGACCGGGTCCACGATGTTCCAAGCCGCATTGAGGGCGCGGCGGCCCTGCAGCGACTGAAGGGCGTGACGGAGCCGCTTCCCGAGTATCGTGACGCGGCGCTCTTCGGCGGCCTTGTGGCGGCGCCCGCCGTGGCCATCGACGCCCTCCGCGCCGTCGAAAAGCCCCTGTTCCCCACCGACGGCGACTTTGTCGGCATGTTCGGCGCAATCGAGCTGGAGTTTCTGGAGGGACCGGTCTTCCTGGATCGCGACTATCTGGCCGATGGCCGGGTGCTGGCCCTGGGGGAATCCCCGAAGACCGAAGTCGCCTGGTACGAAAGCACGCTGCGGGAGGCGAAGGATGGACGTCCGGTGGCGCGACTTGTGATGATGAGCCGCCTGCTGAAGGCGTCTTCGATGCATTGGGCCTAGTCTCGAGTTCGGGGCGACTGCACGCCGGGAAACCGGTGGCTTTGGATCCTGGGAAATCGTGGCACACTCAGCGCCTCTCGCCGGAGGCGTCCTTGCCAGATCCCTTTGTCAGCGCTGCAGAGCGCAGGGCCGCAACATGAGTCCGAACGCCTCCTTGAAGCGCAAGCGCATCCGGCTGGCGCCCGAGGTCCGCCGGGAACAGATCCTGGACCAGGCGGCGCACCTGATCCTGGCTGAGGGCCTCTATGCGGTCAGCATGGAGCGCCTCGCCCGCGACATCGGGATAAGCAAGGGCCTGGTCTATAACTACTTTGCCACGCGGGACGCCCTGCTGACGGCGCTTCTCAACCGGGAACAGGCGGAATTGCGCGACCGGGGCATGGCCAGCGCCCTGCAGGCCGAGAGCTTTGAAGACCTGATCCGCCAGACCACCCGGCTCTACCTGGAGCAGACACGCGACCGCGGCGCCCTGATCGCCGCCCTGCTCTCCGACCCCTCCGTCGCCCTCCTGATGGAGGCGGAGAACCGGGCGGACAGGGAGCGGACCGTCCGCTACTTCGTGCGGGCCGCGAGGCGGGAGTATGGCCTGCCCCTGCCTGTGGCCATCTCGGCCGTGGAGATGGTTTCAGCGATTACGGACCAGGCGGGACGCCTGGTGGCGGACGGACAGCTCGACGTGGAGACAGCGACAGGGATGTGCGTGGCCCTGATCACCGGCGGACTGGAAAGCCTGGGTCGGTCCTGTCGGATGTGAAGTGGACCAACAACGTCAGGGCGATCATGGCCGGGAGCCGCCACGGACAGGAACGGGTCTGACGGCCACGCTCAGGGATCGAATTGACGCCGGATCTTGTCCTTGTTCTCCAGGTTGAATTCGCTCTAAGTCTTCGGTCGAGGAGAAAGCCCATGATCGAGACATCGATTACGACGCGACGGGGAGCGCTTGTCCTGACCGCCGGGGCGCTGGTCGCGGGGTGCGCCACGCGCCCTCCTGCGCCCCGCACGAGGCCCCCCGCCCTGACCCTGGAAGAGGCCTTCCTGGGGCGCACAGTCGGCGAGGGAGTCTTCAGCTTTCCCATTGCGCGGGTCAATCGCCGCTTCCGCGCCGACCTGGACGGACGTCTGGAGGGCGACCGGCTGACCGTGGTGGAGGACTTCTTCTACGAGGATGGCGAGACGAACCGGCTGACCTGGGTTTTTGACCGCGCCGGGCCGGGCCGGTGGACGGGCAGGCGGGAAGATACGGTCGGCGTGGCGGCCGTGACGGAAGACAACGGGCTGATCCGGCTGGAGTATCTGGCGGACGTGAGCTCGCGCGGCAGCGTGACCCGTCTTGGCTTTCGCGATCTGATCTATCGGACAGGCCCCGACGTGATCCTGAACGAGGCGGTGGTGTCCTGGAACGGTCTGCCGCTGGGCTCGGTCCGGTTCGAGATCCGGCGGGCCTGAGAGCCTCCCGGCGCGGGCGCCAGGGCGCCCCGATCCGTCGGACAGGCTTGGTGGCCGGTCTGGGTTTTCCTGACGGCAATCCCCATTTGCATCGAGAACTGGGTTTAGGCCGCCCGTGAGCGGGCGAACGGGCTGATGGCCCTATGGGATCGGCTGTGGGCGAAGGAGCATGAGCGTGATCGGACCGGTGGTGGTGACGGGGGCGTCGAGCGGGATCGGACGGGCCTGCGTCGAGCGGCTGGCGAAGGCGGGCGTGCGAGCCTTCCCGACCGTGCGCAAGGAAGCCGACGCCCTCTCCTTGACGGAGGCCTTCGGCTCGCTTGTCGAGCCGGTGCTGGCGGACGTGACGGACGGCGCGAGCCTGGCCCGCGCGGCGACCGAGATCGAGACCCGTCTTGCCGGGAGCCGGCTTGGCGGCCTGGTGAACAACGCCGGCGTCGCCTTGCCGGGTCCTGCATTGAGCCAGCCCATCGACGAGATCCAGCGCGTGATCGACACCAATCTGGTCGGCGCCATGCGGGCGGTGCAGGCCTTCGGCCCCCTGCTCGGCGCCGTGCCGGGCGCTGCGGGCCCCAAGGGCCGGATCGTCAACATCACCTCGGTGTCGGGCAAGTTCGGCTATCCCTTCACCGCCGCCTA
>JBJTEN010000267.1:0-3695 GCA_046092925.1 Phenylobacterium sp.
GGAGCTGTCGGCGGAGCCGACTGAGGGGGGTTACGGCGGCTCAGCCAGCCCCCTCCTCTGGGGGAGGAGTTCGGGGGGTCTCTTTCCGGAAGGAGTCCGCCAGCATCAGGATCACGCCGATGGTGATGGCGCTGTCGGCCAGATTGAACACCCAGGGAAAGAACCCGATGGCGCTGACATCTATGAAGTCGACCACGGCGCCGAAGCGCGCCCGGTCGATGGCCTTGCCGACGGCGCCGCCGATGATCAGGCCGAGGGCGAGCCCCAGCAGCCGGCGGTCCGCCCGACTCGCCCAGACCGCGAGGGCCAGGGCGACGACGAGGGCGAAGGCGGTCAGTCCCCACCGGGCGAGGTCGTGGGTCGCCTGGAGAAATCCGAAGCTGACGCCCTCGTTCCAGACCATGGTCAGCTTCAGCGGTCCCAGCACCGGCGTCGAGACGCGGGTCGGCAGGTCCAGCCCATAGAGAATCCAGGCCTTGAGCGCCTGATCTGCGGCCAGGAGGACGGCGGCGAGACCGAAGGCGAGCCGGCCGGCCGGGGTCACTGCGGGCGCCGCCTCAGACACGGCTCGCATCCCAGGCGGCGACGGCGTCGGCGTCGCGCAGGGACAGGTCCGGATAGCGCGGGTCCTGGCCCACCTCGGGCAGGATGCGCCAGGAGCGGGCGCACTTGCGGCCCTCGGCCCTGTTCGGCTCGACCTTCACGCCGGTGACGTCCGGGAGGGCGAAGGCCCCGTCCGGGCCCGGGCCGGCGACCAGGGTCGCCTGGGAGGTGCGGAACACCTCGGCGGCGTCCAGGCCCTCGAAGGCCGCCAGCAGGCCGGCGTCGGCGACATGGATCACCGGCGCGGCCTCCAGCGGCCCGCCCAGGCGCTTTTCCCGCCGTTCGGCCTCCAGGGCGCCCATGACGACGCGGGTCACTGCCTGGACCTTCGCCCAGCGCTCGGCCTCGGCCGGATGGCTCCAGGCGGCGGGGGTGTCGGGGAAGATCCGCAAGCAGTTGGAGCCGGCCTCGGGGAAGCGGGTGGTCCAGGCCTCTTCCATGGTGAAGGGGATCAGGGGCGCCAGCCAGATGGTCAGGCGCTCGAAGACCAGGTCCATCACCGTACGGGCCGCCCGGCGCTTCAGGCTGTCGGGCCGGTCGCAGTAGAGGGCGTCGCGACGGATGTCGAAGAAGAGGGCCGACAGGTCGGTCTGGCAGAACTCGGTCAGGGGCCGGATCACGTCCTGGAAGGAATAGCGACCATAGGCCTCGCGCACCTGGCCGTCGAGCTCGTGCAGGCGGTGCAGGATGTAGCGCTCCAGGGGCGGCATGTCGGCGGGATCGACCCGCTCGGCCTCCGAGAAGCCCGCCAGGGCGCCCAGCAGGTAGCGCAGGGTGTTGCGCAGCTTGCGGTAGGCGTCGGTGGTGGTGGCCAGGATGGTCTTGCCGATCCTCTGGTCCTCGGCGTAGTCGACCATGGCCACCCACAGCCTGAGAGTCTCGGCGCCCGACTCCCGGATCACGGCCTCCGGCTCGATCATGTTGCCCTTGGACTTCGACATCTTCTCGCCGTTCTCGTCGACGGTGAAGCCGTGGGTCATGATGGCGTCATAGGGCGCCCGGCCCCGGGTGCCGGAGCTTTCCAGGAGGGACGACTGGAACCAGCCGCGATGCTGGTCGCTGCCCTCCAGGTAGAGGTCGGCCGGCCAGCGGGTATTCTCCCGGCCTTCCAGGGTGAAGGCGTGGGTCGAGCCGGAGTCGAACCAGACGTCGAGGATGTCCTCGACCTTCTCATAGCGGGCCGGGTCATGGCCGCCGAGGAAGCTCTCCGGCGGATCGGTGAACCAGGCGTCGGCGCCGCGCGCCGCGATGGCCACCACGATGCGCCGGTTAACCTCGGGATCCACCAGGGGCTGGTGGGTCTCCTTGTCCACGAACATGGCGAGCGGCGCGCCCCAGGCCCGCTGGCGGCTGATCAGCCAGTCCGGCCGGCCCTCGACCATGGAGCGGATGCGGTTGCGCCCGGCCTCGGGATAGAAGGCGGTGGCGGCGATGGCCTTGAGGGCCGTCTCGCGCAGGGTGGCGCCCTTCAGCTCCGGCGTGTCCACGGCCTCGTCCATGCGGATGAACCACTGGGGCGTGTTGCGGAAGATGACCGGCGCCTTGGAACGCCAGGAGTGGGGATAGCTGTGCTCCAGCCGGCCCCGGGCCAGGAGGTTTCCGGCCTCGATCAGCCTTTCCATCACCGCGCCGTTGGCCGGTCCGAACTTGCCGGCCTTCTTGCCTTCGGTCTCCAGGACCTTGAGGCCGCCGAACAGGGCGACATGGGGCAGGTAGGCGCCGTCGGCGGCCACCGTCTCGGGAATCTCGCGGTGACCGTGGGCCAGCCACAGGAGGTAGTCGTCGACCCCGTGGCCGGGGGCGGTGTGGACGAAGCCCGTGCCCGCGTCGTCGGTGACGTGGTCGCCGGACAGCAGCGGCACGGCGAAGCCGTAGTGGTCGTCGAGGGCCGCCAGGGGGTGGCGGCAGACCATGCCCGAGGGGTCGACGTCCTCGACCCGTCGCCAGCGGGCGATCTTCGCGGCGGCGGCCAGGTCGGCGGCCCGTGCGTCGGCGACGACCAGCCGGTCGCCGGGCTTGGCCCAGGGCTCGAAGTCCAGCCCCGCCTCCATGGCCTCGACCTCGTAGACCGCGTAGGCGATCTTGGGCGAGAAGGCGATGGCCCGGTTGGCCGGCAGGGTCCAGGGGGTGGTGGTCCAGATGACCACGCTGGCGTGGTCGGCGGCCTGCGGGCCCTCTACCACCGGGAACTTCACCCAGACGGTGGGGCTGCTGTGGTCGTGGTACTCGACCTCCGCGTCGGCCAGGGCCGTGCGCTCCACCGGGCTCCACATGACGGGCTTGGAACCCCGGTAGAGCTGGCCCGAGACCACGAACTTGTGGAACTCGGCGACGATGGCCGCCTCGGAACCGTAGTCCATGGTGGCGTAGCGGTTTTCCCAGTCGCCCAGCACCCCCAGGCGCTTGAAGCCGGCCTTCTGAACCTCGATCCAGTGGGCGGCGTAGGCGCGGCAGCGCTCGCGGAACTCGGCCTTGGAGACCTCGTCCTTGCGGCGGCCCTGGGCGCGCAGCTCCTCCTCGATCTTCCACTCGATGGGCAGGCCGTGGCAGTCCCAGCCCGGGACATAGTCCACGTCGAAGCCCAGGGCGAAGCGCGAGCGGACCACGAAGTCCTTCAGCGTCTTCTGCAGGGCGTGGCCGATGTGGATGGCGCCGTTGGCGTAGGGCGGGCCGTCGTGCAGCACGAAGAGGGGCGCCCCCCGGCCCTGCCGGTCGGCCCTCAGGGCCGCATAGAGGTCCTCCCAACGGGCCAGGATTTCCGGCTCCTTGACCGGCAGGCCGGCGCGCATGGGAAAGGGGGTGTCGGGAAGAAAGACGGTTTCGCGGTAGTCGCGCGAGGCGGGAGCGGCGTCGTCGGCCATGGGACCTTCCAGGTTGGACCGGATCAGGGGGTGGGGAATTCCCGGCGCGCGCTGGAGGTCGTCCGGCGGCGTCACGCCGGGCGTGTAATTCGCGCAGGAGTCCGGACCAGGATCATGGGGCGGGCCTATAGCAGACCGGCGTGACGCCGCCGGACGACCTCCAGCGCGCGCCGGGAATTCCCCACCCCCTGATCCGGTCCAACCTGGAAGGTCCCATGGCCGACGACGCCG
>JBJTEN010000268.1:0-10368 GCA_046092925.1 Phenylobacterium sp.
GCGCGCCCGAGTTCGGCCAGCCGGGCGCCGTCGGGTATGCGCCGCTGCCTCTCCACCCGTTCCCGGCCGTGGACCATCTGGGTGACCGTATGCTCCACCTGCAGGCGGGCGGGGCCACGCCCGCCTGCGGGTGGGGCATACGGTGACCGCGATGGTCCTCGGGCGGGACCTGGGGGAGCGGCAGCGCCGCCGCGCCGACGGCGCCCGGCTGGCCGACCTCGGCCTCGCGGCCGGCGCCCCGCCGCCGCAGGGCGTCGCCATCCAGGCGCGCGTGAACCTGGAGACCATGACCGCTGACGGCGGCTCGCGGCCCTCGGGCGGCGTCCTGGCCGCCTATGACCCGCCCTCGGGCCCGGGGGTGCGCGTCGACGGCTACGGCTACGCCGGCTACGCCACCGCGGCCCGCTACGACTCCCTGCTGGCTAAGGTGATCGCCCACGGCCGCGACCGGCGGGCGGCCCCCGCCCGCGCCCGGCGCGCCCTGTCGGAGTTCAAGATCGCCGGGGCGAAGACCAATATCGGCTTCCTGCAGGCCCTGCTGACCAGCGACGCCCTGTCCGCTGCAGGTTTGCATACCCGGTATGTTGAAGACCACGCCGCGGCATTGATGTCTGAGGGCGAAACGAAGATCCGGTATTTCGAGCCGGCGGGCGGGACGGTGCGAAAGGCGGGGGCGAAGATCGATCTGGTCGATCCCCTGGCCGTGCTTTCGGTGAAACCCGGAGAGGGAGGCGTCGCGACAGCCGCCGAGGCTGTGGCCCCTCGCGAGGCCGCCCAGGGCCCGGCCGGGACCGTGGCGGTCCTGACCCCCCTTCAGGGCCTGGTCCTCAGCCTCGCCGTCGCCCCCGGCGACACGGTGCGGGCCGGCCAGCCCGTGGCGGTGATGGAGGCTCTGAAGATGGAGCACGTCATCGCCTCCGACGTCTCCGGCGTCGTGCGGGAGGTGACGCTGGAGGCGGGGGACACCGTCTTCGAGGACACGCCCATCCTCTTCGTCGAACCTGCAGAGGTCGAAGGCGACTATGTCAGCGCCCGGGCCCCGGACCCTGACGAGATCCGTCCGGACCTGGCCGAGGTCCAGCATCTGCACTTCCTGGCGAGCGACGCCGGGCGGCCCCAGGCCGTGGGGCGACGACGGGCGCAGAACCGCCGCACCGCCCGGGAGAACGTGGCCGACCTCTGCGACCCGGACACCTTCATCGAGTACGGCCCCCTGGTCACCGCCGGCCGGATGCGGTCTGACAGCCAGGAGGTCCTGGAGGAGCGCATCACCCGCACCTCGGCCGACGGCATGGTGATCGGCGTCGGCCAGGTGAACGGGGACCGGTTCGGACCGGACCGCTCCCGCTGCGCCGTGGTGGCCTACGACTACACGGTCCTGGCCGGGACACAGGGGACCAAGAGCCACCAGAAGACCGACCGGATGCTGCGCGTGGCCCAGCACAGCAAACTTCCCGTGGTGCTGTTCTCCGAAGGCGGCGGCGGCCGGACGGGGGGCGGATCGGGCCCACCCATCGGCTCGTCGGGGGTCACCTCACTGGGCGGGTTGTCGACACGCACCTGGCGTGAGCTGGGCAAGCTGTCCGGCCTCGTGCCGCTGGTCGGGATCAACTCCGGCTACTGCTTCGCCGGAAACGTGGTTCTCCTGGGCGCCTGCGACGTCATCATCGCCACGAAGGATTCCTCCATGGGGATCGGCGGGCCGGCCAGGATCGAGGGCGGCGGCCTCGGGGCCTACTCGCCCGACGAGGTCGGGCCGGTAAGCATCCAGGAACCCAATGGGGTGATCGACCTTCTGGCGGAAGACGAGGCGGAGGCCGTCGCCCTCGCCAAGGCCTACCTCTCCTACTTCCAGGGTCCTCTGTCCGACTGGACGGCGCACGACCAGCGCCCTCTGCGGCACGTCATCCCCGAGAACCGGCGGGCGGTGTACGACATCCGCAAGGTCATCGAGACCCTGGCGGACGCAGGCTCCATGCTGGAGCTGAGGCCGCGCTGGGCGACCTCCATGGTCACCGCCCTGATCCGCATCGAGGGCCGGACCGTCGGGGTCATCGCCAACAACTGCAACTCGACCTCGGGCGGGGCCATCGAGAGCGTCGGGGCGGACAAGGCCAGCCGGTTCCTGCAGCTCTGCGACGCCTTCGACATCCCGATCCTGTCCCTGATCGACACGCCCGGAAACATGGTCGGCCCGGAGGCGGAGAAGACGGCCCTGATCCGCCACTGCGCGCGCATGTACGTGGCCGGCGCGAACATCACTGTCCCGGTCTTCAACATCGTCCTGCGCAAGGCCTATGGCCTGGGCGCGATCGCCATGGCGGCGGGCAGCTTCGACGAAACCTTCTTCTCGGTCGCCTGGCCCACCGGCGAGTTCGCCGGCATGGGTCTGGAGGGCCAGATCAAGCTGGGCCGCCGGCCCGAGCTGCAGGCCATCGAGGACATCCCGGCCCGCCGCGCCCTCTACGACAAGTGGGTGGCCGAAGCCTATGACTGGGCCCGGGCGGTGAACGCCGGCACGGTCTTCGAGGTGGACGACGTGATCGACCCGGCGGACTCCCGCAAGTGGCTGGCCATGGGGCTGAGATCCAATCCCCAGCCCAGCCGGACGGGCAAGAAGCGGGCCTGGATCGACACCTGGTAGGAAAACCCCCCGGAACGACAGGATCGGTCGCAGGTTCCCGCCCGAGGCCCGGCGGGACCTTGAACTCCGGCGTCCGGCAGGGACAGGGTCCGGGGTCCCGTCCATGGTCCGGAGCCCGACATGCGCCTCGACAAGGCCACCGCCCTCCTCCACCTCGCCCGCCGCCTGGCGGGATCTGCGGAGGGCCTGGCCCTGGACGAAATCGCGGCGGAGTTCGGCGTCGACCGGCGCACGGCGGAACGGATGCGGGACGCGGTGCGCGACCTCTTTCCCCAGCTGGAGGAGATCCGCGAGGGCCGGGCCAAGCGCTTCCGGATTCCCGGCGGCCTGGACCCCTTCTTCGAGACCCCCACCGTCGAGGAACTGGCCGACCTGGCCCTCGCGGCGGCGGCCTCCCAGCGGGAGGGACTTTCGGGCCGGGCGGCGAACCTGGTCAGCCTGGCGGCCAAGGTGGAGTCCCGCATCCGGCCGGGGCTGAGGGTGCGCTACGCTGCTGATGTGGAGGCCCTGGCCCTGACGGAGCGCATCGCCCTGCGTCCGGGCCCCCGGCCGGCCTGCAGCCCCGAGATCCTGAGACGCCTGCGGACGGCGCTGCTGGCCATGAGGCAGGTCCGTTTCGACTATGCGGCTCGGGGCGGCGCCGAGGCCGTCCAGCGGACCGTCGACCCCTGCGGCCTTCTCTTCGGCTCGGTCTACTACCTGGTCGCCCGCCGGACCGGCGCTCCTGACCCGGTCCTCTGGCGACTGGACCGCATGGCCGGCGTGGAGGTGCTGGAGACCCCCGCCCAGGTCCCTGAGGGCTTTGACATGGACGCCTTCGCCCACCAGTCCTTCGGCGTCTTCCAGGAGCCGGCGGAGGACATCGTCCTGCGCGTCCGGCCCGGCTCGGCCGACCTCGCCCAGTCCTTCCTCTTCCACCCCAGCCAGACCTTCGAGCCCCAGCCAGACGGCGGCCTCCTCCTGCGCCTTCGGACAGGAGGCCTGCTGGAGCTGTGCTGGCACCTCTTCACCTGGCGCGGCGAGATCGAGATCCTCGCCCCGGACCGGCTGAAGACGCTGATGGCGGAGGAACTGGCCCGGTTCGGCGAGGCAACCGCCGGATCCTCCGCGACCTCCTGACTCAGCCCCCCGCAGAGAGACGCCCTGCTGGTCGGCCGAACGCCTCACGAAGCTTGCGGCCGATGCCATTGAGCGCAACCACGTCCGCCGCGCTGGGGGACAGGGCGTTGATCCTGGCGATGAGACGGGATGCCCGGCCCATGATCCGAAGCCCTGGCCGGGTCTCGAGGGCGTCGACAATGAACCGGGCGACCTTGGACGGGGCGGCGACCGACGTTCCCATGGAGCGCCAGAGGTCAAGATAGGGCCGCTCAGCGTCGGTCTCGGCGGGTTCCGGGCACAGATAGCTGACCACGATGTCGCGACCCTCCAATCTCAGTTCCCGGGTGAGCGCCTCGCTGAAGGCCGCCAGACCGGCGCGCGAGGCGACATCCGCTGTGTAGTACGGCAGGGCCAGCCGGCCGTCTGCAAAGCCGCCGACATGGGCGATCACACCTCCGTCCCGGACCCGGTCGATGAGACGGCGCGTCGCGAGGATCGGTCCCTCAAGATTGATCCTCAGCAGACGACTGATCTCGTCTTCGGAGTGATCGGTAAGAGGCTTGCGGACATCAATCCCCGTCAGGAAGACGACGGCGTCCAGATCCGGCAGGGCCGCGACCCCCTCTTCGATGCTCTCCGCGCGCTCAAGATCGATGGTGACCTGTCCTGCGAGAGGACCGGGGTGGACGGCCGCGCCAGGCCGGCGGACGACCGAAACGACGGCGGCGTCCCGGCGCCTCAATTCCTCGACCATGGCCGAGCCCAGCCCGCCCGATGCGCCGAAGACGGCGATGGTTCGGCCCTTAAGCACGGATGGCCTCGCCGGGCCGGCAAGACGCGCGAGTCGAAGCGCGAGAACGGTGAGGCTCAACCCGGAAAGCCGCTTCGCCATGCCGGACCCCAGCCGAAGAAGACCCAGGCCGAACGCCAGGTCGGCCGCTGCGTAGGCGCCCAGCTGGACAAGGGGGCTCATGGCTCGTCCCTGAGCGGACAGCATCAGGGCGAGCAGGAACGCCGACGCGCCCAGCAGACACCACGCCGACAATGACCGGGCTGAACGGAGCGTACCAACCGCCCGACCCGGAAGTCTTTCCGCGCATGTCAGCCGCCCGCACCTGTTGGCCGAGACCTCCTGAGGAGCGCTTGAGACAGGGTCGGGAAGACATTGCAGACCCGGCCGGCGCATCTGGCGGAGTCCCGCCGAACAACCGTCTTCTCGGCGCCCCCCGCATCGGACATCCAGTCGGTCCCTTCCATCCAGACCTTCGCCGCATCGAGTGTCTCGGACCGGGCTTCCACGAGGGTGATCATGTCGCCGCTCTCCAGGGTTCATGCTTCAGGACGATGTCGGCGCAAGAACCAGCTTGGGCAGAAAGAACAGCGGCCAGACGAAGACCAGGAGGTTAGGAAGGAACCAGGAGGGGTCGAACTCTCCCATCAGGGTCCAGTAGGCGATCGCCATGCCCCCGGCAGCGGACCACAGGGCCAGCGAGACGGCGGCGAGGGTTCTCCACTCGCGCTTTTGTCGCGAGGCCAGGATCGCCCAGGCGCCGAAGGCCGTCGCCGCCAGGTCGAGCGGCAGGAAGGACCAGTTCCAGGCCATCAGGTGTCGATCATGATAGCCGGAGAAGAGATACGCCTCGGGGACGTCGACCAGGCCTGCGAGGTAGGCCGCAGAAACCACCCAGTAGAGGGTGAAGGCGAGGTCGGTGACCAGAATGCCCAGCATGAGACCGCGACTCATCGCGCCGTCTCCAGGGCGCGACGCGGATGTCCGTTCTCGAAGAGTCCCAGCATGCCGCCGAACCGGCCGGTCGCGTCGTGAGGCGCGAACCCGAGAAGATCCTGCAAGGGCCGCGACAGCGTCCGGGCGACCTCGATCGGAATGTTGAGATGGCTGTTCTCGACCGGCCTCACCCATCCCGCACAGTAGGATACCGAGATCGCACGGCGGGCGGCCTTTGAGGTGTTCTCACCACCGCCATGGATGAGATCGGCGCGAAACAGCAGGATATCGCCCCGATCCATGACGGCTCTGGAGAGGTCGACCTGGGAAGCTGTTCGCTCACGGGGCCAGGTTTGGCTTCCGGGAGCCAGGTAGGTTGCGCCATTCTCAAGGGTGAAGGGGTCCAGAGCCAGGATGGCGTTCACCACCAGGGGCTCAGCGGTGATCTCCACCTCCGGCCAGGAGTCCGTGTCTCGGTGAAGAAACTGGGCCGGTTCCCCGGGGCCGATCTGGATAAGTTCGCCTGCATTGAGAAGCAGGCTTGAGGCCCGGGAGCCGATAATGTCCCTGGAAAGCTGCAGAAGACGTTCGTCGGCGATCAGATCCCGGCTGGAAGGCGCCTTCGCCACCAGGCCGTGAAGACGGACCGTCCGATGTCCGAGGAACACGTCGTAACCCGCGGAGCCGCTCCTGGGAGCCCCGGCCCCGGGATGTTCGCGGAGATGGCTGTCGATCTCTGAGTCCAGACAATCAAGCAGGGCCGGGTCAACAAAGCCCTCGAGGATGACGCCCCCGTGATCGCGAACGACAGCTGCGATCCGAGGCAGGTCATAAGGCGCCCGGAACCTCGGCAATCCCTCCGCCGCCATTGGCGGCGGCCCCTGTGGCGGGATGACGGCCGACTGCTCGTCATCGTGGTTGACGGGCAGCGGGTTGCCCTGGGTGATGACCCACCAGGCGCCGCCCTGCGGACCGGTGGTCTCGGGGCCGTAGGGATGCCCGGCCCGCGTCCACCTCAGGTCACCGGCGCGATAGACACCCTCGCCCTCGATGTGAAGCTCGCCGTCCGTGTAGACATAGAGGACGTCGGCGTGATGGTGGTGGCGGGGCCTCTGCTTATGCGGCGGATCGGCCACCTGCATGATGAAGGGATGCCCTCCCTGCCCCATTGCGTCGGGGAAGAGAGCGACATCACCGGACCCCGTCGTGGGGTCGACCATGGTCGGGACATCCCCAAGCCGCATCCGCAACACATCTGACATCGAGGCCCTCCTTGGCATATCGATCGTTATGTTTCCCTTTTGGCATCACGTATGTTATGCGTCAAGCCATGCCGAGACTTGTGGATCACGACGCCCGGAAGGGTGAACTCCTCGACGCCAGCCTCGCCCTGGTGGCGTCAGAGGGCATAGAGGCGGCGAGCCTTCGTCGCCTCGCCCGGGCCGCGGACTGCACGACGGGCGCCATCACCTACTATTTTGAGGGCCGGGACGCCTTGCTGGTGGCGATGCTGCGACGGGCTCACCAGACAACCGGAGCCCGCATGCTGCGGGCCGCGGGACGAGGCGCTTCGCCGCGGGACCGTCTCTGGGCGGTGCTGATGGAAGCCCTCCCGCTTGACCCCGAACGGCTGGCGGAATGGCGGGTCTGGCTCGCCTTCTGGGGAGCGGCGGCCGGCCATCCCGAACTGATCGAGGAGAACCTGGCGCGCTACGCGGAGTGGCGCGCCCTCCTGCAGTCCCTGGTGCAGGACATGGCGGGAGACAGAGCTGACCGCTCCCTGAGGGTGGACGCCTTGATCGGCCTCGTAGACGGATTCGGGGTCCAGATCGCCCTCAGCAAGGGTCTGCACAGCGAAGGTGCGGCGGCCCTGCGGCAGTCCGCCGAGAGGCTGCTGAAGGCGCAGTTGGATGAGCTTGTGAACGCCGGAGGCTGATGCGCCGAAGCCAGGTCTCGCCAACCGCTGCCTGAGACTTTAGGCCTGTCGCCATGACGACCCTGCAGACCCTGGGGCAGCAGTCCCTGTTCGCCCTTGAGACGATGGCTGTGCTGGCCAGCGCGCTCTCCGGAGTGCTGGGCGCCCTGCGACAGCGGATGGACCTCGTCGGCATCTGCGTCTGCGGCTTCCTGGCGGCCTTTGGCGGCGGGGTTCTGAGGGACATCCTGATCGACCGGCGGCCCTTCTTCTTCGTCGAGCACCAGGGCGTTCTCCTGGCGGTCCTCCTGCTCAGCGTCGGAAGCGCCGTCCTTGTCGGTCGCAGGGGCCTGGAGGCCGGCGAAAGATGGCTGCGCATTCCGGACGCGATCGGCCTCGGCCTTTTCAGCGCCACGGGCGTCCATCTGTCCTGGGCGGCCGGGCAGCCGCCGCTCGTGGCGATCCTGATGGGCGTCATTACGGGCAGTTTCGGGGGCGTGCTGCGCGACCTGATCTGCAACGAGATCCCGGCCCTGTTCCGCGACCATCGCCCCTACGCCATCTGCGCCGCGGCCGGGGGAGCGACCTATGCCGCGGCCACCCTGCTCCAGGTGCCGACCGGCGTCGCGATCGCCGCCTGCGCCATTGTGACCGCCGGACTTCGGATCCTCGCCGTTCAGCTGGACTGGCGGCTGCCGCCGACGGAGCGGAGCTGACATCGGCGGCCTTGCCCCCGGACCGGCTGCGGGATAGCGTTCGCACATCGGGATTTCGCAACCTCCCGGACAGGCCTCATCGCCCAAGCGTTGCCTTTCCCGTCCGTCCTGCGGCGGATGAAAGGGCGTGAGGACTTCATGGCGAACTCCGTGCAAACCCCCGCTTTCCAGGAGCTCGTCGGCGCCTTCGCCCGCATCGGATGTCTCAGCTTCGGAGGTCCGGCCGGCCAGGTCGCCCTGATGCATCGGGAGATCGTCGAGGAGCGACGCTGGCTGACCGAGGACCAGTTCCTCCACGCTCTCAACTTCTGCCACCTGCTTCCGGGGCCGGAAGCGCAGCAGCTCGCCACCTGGATCGGCTGGAAGCTGCACGGCTGGCGGGGCGGCCTGGCGGCAGGGCTCCTGTTCGTCCTGCCGGGGGCTTTGGTGATCCTGGCCCTGAGCCTGGCCTATGTCATGGCGGCCGAGGCGAGCTGGTTCGCGGCCCTGTTCCTCGGGGTGAAGGCGGCCGTCCTGGCCATCGTCCTGCAGGCCCTGATCCGGATCGGCGGACGCGCCCTGGATACCCCCATGCGGCAAGGGCTTGCGGGGGCGGCCTTCCTGGCCCTTTTCGCCCTGGACCTGCCCTTTCCCTGGGTTGTGGGCATGGCGGCGGTGCTGGGGGCGCTCGTGGCGCGGGTGCGCCCCGGCTGGCTGGGAGTGTCGCCGCCCGCCGATGTCGGCGCCAGGGCAGCTTCGCCCTGGGCGGCGTCCGTCCGAAGCGTTCTCGTCTGGGGGCTGATCTGGGGGGCGCCCCTGGCGGCGGTCTTCCTGGCTGTCGGTCCCGACCATGTCCTCTGGAAGATCGGCGTCTTCTTCGCGCAGCTGGCCGTGGTGACCTTCGGCGGCGCCTATGCCGTCCTGGCCTACATGGCCCAGGAGGCGGTGCAGGGGTTCGGCTGGCTCTCCACCCCGGAGATGGCGGACGGCCTCGGCCTGGCCGAGACGACGCCCGGCCCCCTGATCCTGGTGACCCAGTTCGTGGGCTTCCTGGCGGCCTTCCGGGCGCCGGAGCCCTTCACCCCGCTGATGGCGGGGCTCCTGGGGGCAGGCCTGACCACCTGGGTGACCTTCGCGCCCTGCTTCCTCTGGATCTTCACCTTCGCCCCCTGGATCGAGCGGCTGCAAGCGTCGACCTTCCTGCGGGGGGCCCTGTCCGCCCTCACCGCTTCCGTCGTCGGCGCGATCGCGAGCCTGTCCCTCTGGTTCGCCCTGCACGTCCTGTTCGCCCAGGTCGGAACCCTGCAGGCGGGCCCCCTGCGCCTTCCGACCCCTTCCGTGGAGAGCCTGGATGGCCGGGCGGCCATCCTCACGATCGTGGCCCTGGCGCTGGTCTTCGGCCTGAAGTGGGGCGTCCTGAGGGTCCTGGCGTCCTGCGCCGCCGGCGGCCTCCTGCTCCTGATCCTCAGCTGACGGCGGCGGGGGGTGACATGCGGGCCGGGAAGGGCCTAGGAAGGTGCGGACATGTCCCACGCCTTCACTTCCGACTTCCGCGACCGCATGGCCGAGGCCTGTGCGTCCTTCCCGCGGATCGCCCACTCGGGCGGAGAGCTGAAAAGGGCGGCGGTGGCCCTGACCCTGACGGCGGCGGACGATGGATCGGGGCAGACCGCCTTCGTCCTGACCCGCCGCGCGGCCAGCCTGCGGGCACACTCCGGCCAGTGGGCCCTGCCCGGCGGACGGCTGGACCCCGGCGAGACCCTCGAGGAGGCCGCCCTGCGGGAGCTTTCCGAAGAGGTCGGGCTGGACCTGCCGCAGAGCGAGATCCTGGGCCTGCTGGACGACTATCCCACACGGTCAGGCTATGTGATCACCCCGGTGGTGACATGGCTCGAGGACGCCTCGGCCCTGCGGCCCAATCCGGCGGAGGTGGCCTCCACCCACCTGATCCGGCTGGACTACATCGCCGCCCCGGACGCGGTGGACTTCGAGACGATACCGGAGAGCGACCGGCCGCTGATCCGGCTGAGGATCTCCGAGGAGCATCACATCCACGCCCCGACGGCGGCGGTGGTGTACCAGCTGAGGGAACTGGTCGCCGGCCGCGTCACAAGGGTGACGGAGCTGGAACAGCCGGTCTTCGCCTGGCGCTAGAGCGGGATGTGTTTTAGCGGAATCTGGATTCTCAAATCGGGTCTGATGTGATTCACCCTTGCTGCTGGAGGAGGTCAGCAAGGATGGCGGCTCCGTATTCCATGGATCTTCGCGAACGGGCTTTGGCGCGCAA
>JBJTEN010000269.1:0-14835 GCA_046092925.1 Phenylobacterium sp.
GGGTCTCTCGCCCGAACCCTCTGAAGGCCAAGCACCTTCGCCGGGCGCTGGAGGGACTGGCCGAGGAAGGCGTCACCCAGCTTTTTCGACCTCTTGTCGGGGCGGATTTCATTGTCGGGGCGGTCGGCCAGCTCCAGTTCGAGGTCATGGCGGACCGTCTGGCCAGCGAGTACCAGCTGGAAGTCATCTTCGAACCCAGTCCCTTCGCGGAGGCGAGGTGGATCCAGGGGCCGGCGGCCGACATCGCCACCTTCACCGCAGCCTACCGGTCGGCCATGGCCGAAGACATCGACTCCCAGGCTGTGTTTCTCTCCAGGTCGGCCTGGGAGACCGGCTATGTCGCCGAGCGGTATCCCGGGGTGATCTTCGCCCGGACCCGAGAGAGGGGCTCGCTGGCGGGATGACGGAGCCGGTCCTGCTCTACGGGCGCCCGCCACCCGCCCTGTTCCCTGACCCTGAGGGCGCCGGACAGGCTTCGCCGATGGACCCCGGCGGGATCGACCTTGCCGAGCCCCCCGGATGCATCTTCGCCTCGGCCCTGATCCTGGCGCCTCCGGGCCGCCTGGAGCGCGATTGGGTTCTGGCCCGGGCCCTTCAGCTGCTTGCGCCCGGAGGAAGACTCCTCGCTCTTGCGCCGAATGATCGGGGGGTGGACCGCGCATCGCTCCGACCTTGCGGTCGTTTGGATGTGCGGTCACGGATGAGCCCAGGCGGCGTCACCGGATCTGCAGCACCGTCCGGCCCCTTCGTCCCACGGGCCTGGACGAGGCCCTTGAGGCAGGGGGTCCCAGGTTCGATCCACAGCTTCGCCTCTGGACCCAACCCGGCGTCTTCAGCTGGGATCGACGGGATCCCGGCACAGCCCTGCTTCTGGAAACCCTCCCGCCCTTGGAGGGGCGGGGCGCGGACTTTGGGTGCGGGCTCGGCGTTCTCGCCCTTCACGTCCTCAAGTCGCCCGGCGTCGACTCCATCGAGCTGTGGGATATCGATCGCCGGGCCGTGAAGTGCGCCCGGCGCAATGTCGCCGATCCCAGGGTCAGTTTCCATCACGGCGACCTGCGTCGGCCCGACGGGCCCGGAGGCGACCTCGACTTTGTCGTCATGAACCCCGCCTTCCATGAAGGGGGACGCGAGGATCGCGCCCTCGGTACGGCCTTCATCGCGGCCGCTGCGCGGCGGCTGAGGCGGGGAGGCGCCTGCTGGCTGACCGCCAACCGGCATCTGCCCTATGAGGCGCCTCTCGCCTCGGCCTTCAGCGAGGTGCGGCTCCGGGCTGAGGGCGCCGGGTTCAAGGTTTATGAGGCGGTGAAGTGACAGCCTACCCCGCGGTCCGTCTCGACCGTCTGCTCGCGAATCTGGGTTACGGCTCCCGACGCGAGATTCATGGATGGGTCCGGGAGGGCGCCGTCCGCCTGGATGGTCAGCCTCTTGTCGACGCCGGCGCCCGAATCCAGCTGGCGCCTGACCTTTCCGAGCGACTGACCGTCAAGGGAGTCCGTATGGACCCTCCGGCGCCGCTTGTTCTGATGATGAACAAGCCAGAGGGCGTGGTCTGTTCCCACAAGGAGCCCGGTCGCAGCGTCTACGAGCTTCTGCCGACGCGCTGGCGTAGCCGCACGCCCGCCCTGTCCACCGTCGGGAGACTCGATCGGGACACCACCGGCCTGCTCTTGATCACGGATGACGGGCCCTTCCTGCATCGCGTGATCTCACCCCGGACACATGCGCCGAAACGGTACATCGCCAGCCTTGATGCTCCAATTCGGGGCGACGAAGCCGCAATCTTCGCCTCCGGTGAACTCCGGCTCGACGGCGAGGATCGCCCTCTCGCCCCTGCGCAGCTGGAGGTTCTTGAGCCGCGCATCGCCCGACTGACGCTCACCGAAGGGCGTTATCATCAGGTCCGGAGGATGTTTTCAGCCCTTGGAAACCGCGTCATCGCGCTTCATCGCGACAGGATCGGAGCCTTGGACCTGCCGGAGGACCTTGAGCCTGGCGCCTGGCGTATCCTTGATGCGGAGGGACGCGGAAAGGTTCTCAGCAGTTCGACATCGAGCATCCCCTGAGTGGCATGATCCTTGCGCTTCAACCTTAGCCTGCATACTTGCCGTCCCGCGGAGGGACAGGGCAGGCCGGGAATCTTGGATGTTCGGGCTCAGCCGCCAGGTCAGGAAGCTGCTGGAGGAACAGGGTGCAGGCGCGCCCAGAGATGGCCTGAACGCTGACGACACCAGCCTGCTGGAGGTTCTGCCGCTCGCCATGCTTCTCAGGGAGGCGATGGACGCTGATGATCTGGCGGGCCGGGCCACCGGGCGCAGAAAGTCACAGCTGAGGCTGGATTCCGCGATTCTCTGGCGCGAAGTGACCCGGCGTAGCGGCGAGGTGCGCGCCTTGAGCCGCGCGGCCCTGGCGGCGGAAAAGGCTCTCGAGACCTACGGGTCAAGGTCCGCCGGCTGGGCGAGGGCGCGCTGCGAGCAGGGATACTCGGCAATGCTGGGCGCCGAGTATTTCAACGACCCGGGCCTTCTTGATGCGGCTGAGCGCGCCTTCGAGGATTCCCTCTCCGGCCCGGCCCGGGGGCTCGCCGCGCCTTACGCTGAGATCGGCCTTCTGACGATCAAGGGGCGCCGCAGCGTCCCTGTCGGGGACGCCCAGTCCGCGCGTGTCGCCGCAGCGCGGTTCGCCCAGCCGATCGCCACCCTCAGGGCGATGTCAGGGAGGATCCGGGTGACCCGGATGCTTTCGGTCGAGGGGCACATCCTCCGGTCTGAGCTCCTCTGCGCCTGGGGCGCCCGGCTGAACGATGCGCCCCTCCTGCGCGCCGCCGTACGGGACACCATAACGGCGGCGTCCGGCCTGACGCCCGATTTTGAACCCCTGACCATCGCGAGGATCGGATTCGCCCGAGCGGCGGCGCAGATTTCGATCGGAGAGGTCGAGGGCGATGCGGAGATCTGCTTGGCGGGCGTGAACCTGCTGAACAGCGTACTGGACGACCTCACCCTCGATCAGAGTCCCCTGGATCGCGCCAGGGGGGAGTTTCTTCTGGCCCGGGGGCGACAGGTCCTGGGGGACCTCTCCGGTGACTCCCTGAGCTACGAGCGGGCCCTGAGCGGGTATGATCAGGTCCTCAAGATCACCGGCAACCGGGAAGGCCTGGTCCTGAAGTCCCAGGCTGAGACACAGCGCGCGCTCTGCCTCGCACGGTCCGCCGAGATTTCCGGCGACGTTGCTGTCCTGAATTCCGCCGAGAAGGCCCTCCGGTCGACCCTGGCGAACGCTTCTGTTGTTCGCGACCCGGAGTCCTGGAGCTTGCTGCAGCTGAACCTCGCGCGATTGCTGCTGGCGCGCCTGGACATCACACGTCAGGACAGAGGGGAAAGGACCGGAGCGCGGGCGGCGCTCAACTCGGCCCTGGACGTCCTCCCCGAGCAGAAGCTGAGGGCTCTCGGGCGATCCGCGGCCTGGACCCTCGACCTTGTGGATGCCGCGATGCGGGATCCCAATAGACCGGTCGCGGACGACCCGGAAATCAGACCGTGAAGCTATCGGGTCGCGGGCAGGGCGCGCCCTGTATCGACCAGACCAGCCCCGCAACGCACCGGAGGAGAGCCCAGACCCAGATGGCGCCCAGGAACAGAATGGCGACGATCAGGAGAGGGACGCCGATCAGGATCACCGAAAGGATCGTCCCGACGAGGAACCCCACAGTCCCCACAGCAAACGCGGCGAGCCCAAACCAGAAGGTTCGGATCTGGAATCTGAAGTGACCTGTCGCGAGCGGACCGGCCGTCCCCCTCGACACATACGCCATGAAGACGCCCACCAGAGCCGCCGGAAAGACTCCGAGCAGGGAAATGATAAACAGGGCGTACACAATGATCGAAAGGGTGAGGTCCTCTCTGGGAACGGGTGCGCTGGTCGTTTCGGTCATTGAGACGGTTTCTCCAGTACGATTTCCACCCCGGCGGACTCGGCTTCCGGGGCAAGAGCCGAGGGCTTCAGCGCGCAGACCCTGACGCGGCGGGCGGGTTCATGCGCCAGGCAGGCTGCCGCAAGGCGCTCCGCGAAGGTTTCGACCAGGTCGATATGGCCCTGCGAAACGATTTTGCGAGCCTCAAGCACAACGGCTTCGTAGTTGAAGGCGCCGGTGATCGACTCAATTCGCTCGCAGCCAAGCTCAACCTCCACGTCGACCAGCAGGAACTGGGTGCGGTCTCTCTCGTGATCGTGGATGCCGATGAAGGCGTCGAGCCGAAGGCCCCTGACGAGGACCTTCTGGCTGAGGATCACCGTGTCGGGAGACGGCACGGGTCAGTCCAGGTGCTGTCCGCCGTCCACGGCGATCATCTGCCCGGTCACGCTGGCCGCCCCGATCAGGTAGGTCAGCGCCCGGCCGATATCGGCGGGATCGACGGCGCGGCCCAGCGGCGTGGAGGCGGCTTCGGCCTCGAAGTCCGCAGGCGACTGGTCGGGATTGGCGAGGACAGGACCGGGTCCTATGGCGTTGACCCGGATGCGGGGCGCCAGCTCGATCGCCATCATGCGGGTGGCCGACCAGAGTGCGGCCTTGGAGAGCGTGTAGGAGAAATAGTCCGGCCCGGGCGCGAGGACCCGTTGGTCCAGAATATGGACGATCTGGCCAGGCAGGTCCTGGGCCGCCATTTCGCGCGACAGGATGAGGGGCGCGCGAAGGTTGGTGTCCAGATGGGCGTCCCAGGACGCCCTTTCGATCTGGCCGAAGCTGTCGTTCCGGAAGAGGGACGCGCTGTTCACCAGCAGGGTGACGGGACCCAGTGCGGCGCCGACCTTGCCCACAAGCTCGCAAACGGCCTCCTCGTCAGAGAGGTCGCAGGAAAAGACAGCCGCCGCACGTCCTGCTGCACGAACCTCGTCCGCCGCAGACGAGGTGTCCGCGTCCTCGCTGCGACAGTGAATGGCGACGTCGTAGCCCGCCTCGGCGCTGGCGCGGACAAGCTCCCTGCCGATCCGGCGGGCTCCGCCCGTCACGAGGGCCGTTCCGCGGGAAGGCCGGGCCATCAGCCTAGTCGAGCCGACCCATGTCGATGATGTTCATCACCGCGAACACCAGAAAGAACGGAATGATGATGAAGAGGGGGCTCATGGGGCTCTCCTTGCAGCAGGACCGGCTTTAGCCGCCGTCGCGGGCCTTGTCGAGGCGGCCTGACCGGAGGCACTGTATCGGACGCAACCCCGGAGCTCGTCATGCCGCTTACGCCGATCGAAACTGCGTCCTTCCAGAAGATCGCCGTCGGCATTGATCGGCCTGAGGACGTGGTCGTCAGCGCTGCGGGCCGGGTCTTCGCCGCGGACCACCAGTGCGCGGTGGCCGAAATCCTGCCCGACGGGCGTTTCGTCCGCATGGGACCCAGGGGCGGCGCGCCAAACGGGATCAATATGGACCGGCAGGGGCGGATCATCATCGCCAACTTCGGCATCTATGACCGCGAGGAAGGTCCGCTCCAGAGGTTCGACCCGGAAACAGGCGTCCACGAGACCCTGGTCGAGGAAGTCGGCGGGCGACGGCTGACCAGCGCCAACTATCCGGTGGTGGACCGCGACGGGAACATCTGGTGCGCCAACTCCACCCACGCGGAGACCTGGGCCAAGGCCCTGGACGGCCGCGCCGACGGCTTCATCTTCGTCCTGCGGCCGGACGGGGGCTGCGAGATCGTTGCCGAGGGCCTGAAGTTCCCGAACGGCCTTGCCCTTTCGGCCGACCACAAGCGCCTCTTCTGCGCCCAGACCTCCGCCGCAGACGTCCTGGTCTTCGACATCCATCCCGGCGGCCGGCTTGGCTCCGGGGTCCGGTACGGGCCTGTCCTGGGACAACTGGCGGGGCGGGGACTGCCTGCGGTGAAGGAGGAGGATCTCGGCTATACCGACGGCGTCGGGATGGACGCGGAGGGCAATCTCTGGGTCTGCCTGCCGGCCGCGAACAAGGTGGTCGCCATCACCCCCGCCGGCGAGAAGGTCACCGTCATCCACGACCCTTCCGGCGAGGTGGTCAACCATCCCACCAACGTGACCTGGGGCGGTCCGGATCTGAAGGACCTCTATATCGGGTCCATCCGGGCGGACTACGTCCTGAAGGCGCGCAGTCCCGTGGCGGGCCAGCCTCTCGTCCACCAGTCCTGAAGCCGCGGCCGTGGAGTCTGAATCCCCCTTCCACGGCGGCGCCTGATCGCTATTGTAAGATTCCGAAGGCAGGCTGCGCCTGACCCCGATCATGAAGAACACATCCCGGAGGACGCCATGCGCGAGTACCTGAAATTCTACATCGACGGCCAGTGGGTCGATCCGGTCGAGCTGAAGACCCTCGACGTCATCAATCCCGCCACCGAGGGCGTCTGCGGCAAGATCGCCCTGGGCTCGTCCAAGGACGTCGACAAGGCCGTCGCCGCCGCCAAGAAGGCCTTCAAGACCTGGTCCCAGACGACCCGCGAGGAGCGCCTCGACGTCCTGAACCGCATCCTGGCCGAGTACCAGAAGCGCTTCGGCGACCTCGCCGTGGCCGTGACCGAGGAAATGGGCGCCCCCGCTTCGCTGGCCCAGCGCGCCCAGGTGCCGATCGGCCTCGGGCACCTGTCGACCGCCATCAACGTGCTGAAGGATTTCAAGTTCGAAGAGCAGCGCGGCCCGACCCTGCTCGTCAAGGAACCGATCGGCGTGTGCGGCTTCATCACGCCCTGGAACTGGCCCCTGAACCAGATCGTCTGCAAGGTGGCCCCGGCCATTGCGACGGGCTGCACCATGGTGCTGAAGCCCTCGGAAGTGGCGCCCTTCTCCGGGCACATCTTCGCCGAGATCATGGAAGCTGCGGGCGTTCCGGCCGGCGTATTCAACATGGTGCACGGCGACGGCCCGGGCGTGGGCGTGGCCCTGTCCAGCCATCCGGACATCGACATGGTGTCCTTCACCGGCTCGACCCGCGCCGGCATCGAGGTGGCGCGCAACGCCGCCGCGACGGTCAAGCGCGTGGCCCAGGAGCTGGGCGGCAAGAGCCCGAACATCGTCCTGGACGACGACGCCTTCGCCAAGGGCGTGGCGCGCGGCGTGGCCACCATGATGACCAACTCCGGTCAGTCCTGTAACGCCCCGACCCGTATGCTGGTGCCCAAGACCCGCATGGACGAGGCTATCGCCGTCGCCCGCGAGGCCGCCTCCCAGGTGACGGTGGGCGATCCCAACGGCAATTCCCAGCTGGGCCCGGTAGTCTCCGAGGTGCAGTTCAACAAGATCCAGAAGCTGATCCAGGCCGGCATCGACGAAGGCGCGACCCTGGTCATCGGCGGTACGGGCCGGCCGGATGGCCTGGACAAGGGCTACTATGTGAAGCCCACCGTCTTTGCGAACGTCACCAACGACATGACCATCGCCAAGGAAGAGATCTTCGGGCCCGTCCTGTCGATCCTCGGCTACGACTCGGTGGAGCAGGCCATCGATATCGGTAACGACACCGAGTACGGCCTTGCCGCCTACGTCCAGTCCGGCGACCTCGACAAGGCGCGCAAGATCGCCTCCAAGCTTCGTGCGGGCCAGGTCTCCATCAACGGCGGGGGCGGCGACATGATGGCGCCCTTCGGTGGCTACAAGATGAGCGGCAACGGGCGCGAGTGGGGCGACTACGGCTTCCACGAGTTCCTCGAGACCAAGGCCGTCCTGGGCTACGCACCTCAGGCCGCCGAGTAGGTCCGGCGCCGCCCCGGTCCCCGGCGACCGGGGCGGTCGCCCGATATCCTGATTTCAAGCACCGCTCCTGCAGGACTGCGCCCCCATGCCCGAAGCCACCCCCATCGTCCTGCCCGAGCTTTCCTGCGCCGCGGACGTGGTCCGCCACCACGCCCGGGTCCGCCCTCAAGAGGTCGCCCTGGTCTTTCAGGATGAGCAGGTCACCTATGCCGAGCTCGACGCCTTGTCCTCGCGTTGCGCCAACGCCCTGATCGCAGCGGGTGTGAAGGCTGGCGAGAGGGTGGGTGTCCTGGCCCGGGGGAATGCGGATTTCTTCATCCTCTGGTTCGGCTGCCTGAAGGCGGGCGCCTGTCTCAATCCGGTGAACTGGCGTCTGGCGCCGCCGGAGGTGGCGTTTATCCTCAAGGATGCCGGCTGCCGTCTTGCGGTGGTCGGGGCCGACTATTCGGCGATGATCGAGGGCGTCGCCGGCGACCTGCCGGACCTGTCCACGCGCATCCAGTTCGAGCCGGGGCATGGCGCCTGGCCGGGCTTCCGCGACTGGATGGGCGCTCATTCCGACGTTGATCCCCGGCGGGAGGCCAGGCCGGACGACGACGTCATCCAGCTCTACACCTCGGGCACCACGGGCCTGCCAAAGGGCGTCCAGTTGACCGAGGCCAACTACGCCGCCTGCTTCCGCAGCGCCAGCGCGGCCTGGGCGCTTATCGAGCCGGGCGATGCGACGCTGATCTGCATGCCGCTGTTCCATGTCGCAGGCGCCAATCTCGGCATTCTCGGACTGTTGATGGGCGGTCGCTGCATCATCATGCGCGAGGTCGACATCGGTCTCATGCTCCGTCTGTTCGGCGAGCATGGCGTGCGACACGCCTTCCTCGCGCCGGCTATCATCAACATGGTCCTGCAGCATCCTGACCAGGCCGAGGCCGACCTGTCGCGCCTCGACTATGTCTACTACGGCGCCTCACCAATCTCGGAGGAGGTGCTGACCCGGGCCCAGGCGCGGTTCGGTTCCCGCTTCATGCAGCTCTATGGCCTGACCGAGACCATTGGCGGGGGCTGCTACCTCCCCCCTGAGGCGCATGATCCGGCCCTCGGCAAGCTCCGCTCCTGCGGGCGCCCCTCGCCGGGTTACGAGATCCGGGTCCGCATCGATGGCCGCGACGCCGAGGTGGGCGAGGTCGGAGAGATCGAGATCCGCTCCGAGGGTGTGATGAAGGGCTACTGGAACCGGCCGGAAGCCACCGCCCAGTCCATCGACTCCGAGGGATGGTTCCGCTCGGGCGACGCCGGCTTCTTCGACGCCGACGGCTACCTCTTCATCCATGACCGCGTGAAGGACATGATCGTGACGGGCGGTGAGAACGTCTATCCCGCCGAGGTCGAGAACGCCCTCATGTCGCATCCCGCAGTGGCGGATGCGGCGGTGATCGGGGTGCCGGATGACCGCTGGGGCGAGGCGGTCAAGGCCATCATCGTGCTGAGGCCGGGCGTCACTCTGGACCCGGACTCGATCATCGCCCATTGCCGGGCCCAGATCGCCGGCTACAAGACCCCGAAGACCATCGACGTCATCGACGTCCTGCCGCGCAATCCCTCAGGAAAGGTTCTGCGGCGGGAGCTTCGCGAGCCCTACTGGCTAGGTCGCGAGCGCCGGGTCGGCTGACCCGCTGAAGCCATCAGGAGAACCGCCCATGGATCCGCACTTCAAGGCCATGCTCGACGCCGAGGCCGCCGCTGCGGCGGGCCAGCAGGCGCCGCCCCTCGACAGTCTCCCGGCGGAGATGGTCCGCGCCGGCTACGTCATGCAGCGCACCAGCCAGAACACCGGGGCGCCCAAGGATGTGGAGACCCGTGACCTCGAGGTGGACGGCGGGGCCGGGCCGATAGGTGCGCGCCTCTATACGCCCGCAGGCGCTCCGGCGACGACGCCGGGTGTGGTCTATTTCCATGGCGGCGGCTTCGCTATCGGCAATCTGGAGACCCATGACGGACATTGCCGTCGGCTTGCGGCCTACTCTGGCTGCAGGGTGCTGGCCATCGACTATCGGCTCGCGCCGGAAAACCCCTTTCCCGCCAGCCACGATGACGCCGTCGCAGCGACAAGGTGGGCCTTCGATCATGCCTCGGAGATCGGTTTCGATCCCGACAGGATCGGTGTCGGCGGATGCTCGGCGGGGGGCAATCTCGCTGCGTCCGTGGCGATCGACATGAAGGCGGAGCCGAGGCGGCGGCTGGTCTTCCAGATGCTCCTCTATCCTTACATCTGTCCGGAGACCGAGACGGAGAGCCGGAAGAGGATGGATGGCCCGCTCCTGACCAAGGCCGCCATCGACTGGTTCGTGAAGTGCCTTGCGGCTGATGGCCATCCCCAGATCGACAGGGTCATCCTGGGATCAAGCGTGGACGTCTCGGCGACGCCCGCCGCCTATGTGGTGACAGCGGGATATGATCCCCTTCAGGATGAAGGCCGGGACTATGCCCGGAGGCTGGAGGCTTCCGGGGTCCCCGTGCGGCATGTCCATTACCCCGATCTCCTCCACGACTTCTACATCATGGGAGACGTCTCACCGGCGGTCGAGGTCGCCGCGAGGGAGGCAGCAGAAGCCATGAGGGCAGCCTTGTCCTGACCGTCCGGGGGCAGATCCCGCCTGTACACGAAAGGCCTGGCTGGACCTGGCCAGTGAGATCGATTGGGGGTTCGCCCTTGCGGGGATCGCGCAACTCCGCCATTTCGCGGCGATGCCTGCCTCTGCGAACTACCATCCGGATCCCCGGCTTCCCCTGCTCGGCGCGGACTTCGCCGACCCTGTACGGCCGGCGGAGTTTCCGCGGCTTGACCTCAGGTGGCGGAATGATCGGGCCGCCGAAACGGTCGGTCTTTCGGAACTGTCCGATGACGAATGGATCACCCATTTCGGACGCTTCGACCCGCTTCCGGATAACTTCCTCACGCCGCTGGCGCAGCGCTACCACGGCCATCAGTTCCGAGTTTACAACCCTGATCTAGGAGACGGCCGGGGCTTCACCTTCGCCCAACTCAGGGAGTCCGGTTCCCGGCGACTGCTGGACCTCGCGACCAAGGGCTCCGGAGTGACGCCCTGGTCGCGGAGCGGGGACGGCCGCCTGACCCTCAAGGGCGGAGTCCGCGAGGTCCTGGCCGCCGAGATGCTCGAAGCGCTCGGGGTCCCAACCTCAAGGGCCTTCTCCCTTGTCGAGACCGGGGAAGCCCTCTTTCGTCAGGATGAGCCGAGCCCGACCCGTTCGGCCGTACTTGTTCGCCTCAGCCATAGCCACATCCGCTTTGGAACCTTCCAAAGGCCAGCCGCGCTCGACCGCCCGGACCTGGTCCGGAAGCTGACGGCCTATACGCTGGACCATTACTTCCCCTCTCGCGCGGGCGCCGCGGATCCCGGCGTGGCCCTGCTTGAGGAGGCCTGTTCGGCCGCGGCCAGGCTCATGGGCGCCTGGATGGCGGCCGGCTTCGTCCATGGAGTCCTCAACACGGACAACATGAACATCACGGGCGAGAGCTTCGATTATGGTCCCTATCGCTTCCTGCCGCGCAACGACCCCAACTTCGTCGCCGCCTATTTCGACCATGCTGGACTTTACAGTTTCGGGCGCCAGCCGGAGGCCGTCTTCTGGAACCTTCGGCAACTCGCGGGCTGCCTGCTGGGTGTCGGGTCGCCAGAGTCGGCCCTCGTCGAAGTCCTCAATGGATTTGGAGACCTCTACAGGTCTTCGCTGGCCGCCGCCGTCCTCCGGCGATTGGGGGTGACATCGCAAGGCGCCGAGGCGGACTCCCGGCTTGTGAACAGCGCCTTCCGGGCGCTGGCCGCAGGCGGTGAGCGCCTGCGCTGGGAACCCTTCTTCTTCGACTGGTTCTGCGGTGACGCGGCGCGCGCGCTCTCAGGTCGGAGGGGGGAGGTCTATCGTCTGCCTGAGTTCGATGACTTCCGGCGTCACATGGCGGAGGCCGTCCCGGATCGCCCCGAACGTCTGAGTCATCCGCACTTCAACCGTGAAGAGCCCGTCGAGCTCCTTTATGAGCGGATCGACGCGGTCTGGGCGCTCATCGCCGAAGCCGACGACTGGTCAGGCTTTGAGGCCCTGTTGTCGGAAATCGCGGCGGCCCGCACAGCGTGGGGATTCTAGGCCGGCGCCGTCCTGGGTCTCGCCGCCGCCTGGGCGAGGATCACACCGGTCAGCGCGATGATCGCACCCGCCAATTGCCCCGGTCCCAGGACCTCCGCAAACAGGATCCAGCCCAGAACTCCAGCGACGACGGGTTGGACCAGCACGACCACGGACGTCACGGAGGCGGGAAGGCGACCGAGGGCCCAGGCGATGGCGCCTTGCCCCGTCACATGCATCACGCCAAGGCCCACGCAGGCCGCCCAACCCCCTATTGTGGCTGGAAACAGGCGTTCACCCAGCATCAAGGCTGCGACCAGCAAGAGGGGCGTCGCCGTGAGGCTTGACCAGAACATCACTTGCGCCGCGCCGCTGGTCGTGCGCGCCCGCTGTACGGCGAGGAAGTAAAGCGCATACCAAACGGCTGTCATCGCGGAGAAGGCGTCTCCCAGAGGCGGATTGACGCCCGAAAGACCCGGATCACGGGCCAGGCTCATGAAGCTTGCGCCGCCGACAGCCAGAACAACAGCCGCCAGGAACAGCGGACGGATCCTCTCCCGAAAGACCAGCCACGCCACGCCGGTGACGATCACGGGGGTCAGGTTCGAAAGGACGGTCGCCTTGGCCACGGACGTCAGGGCGATTCCGTAGTGCCAGAAGGCGAGATCAAGGGCGAAGGCGGCGCCCGCCAACGCCAGAATCCAGTTCGGCGCCCCCACGCCACCGCTTCCTCTGCGAGCGATCAGGGCGAGAAGCGGAAGGGCGAAGAGCATCCGCCACATGCCCACCGCGGCGGGTCCGGCGTCGGCCAGGCGCACCAGGATCGGCGCCAGCCCGATGATGCAGGCGCCGGCCAGAAGCACGATTACGGCGGTCCGGCGCGCGGGGCTCCCGGCCTGTGCAAGGTCAGTCAAGATCGAGCTCCGCAATCAGCTGCTCAGGCGTGACCCCACGTTCACGGATCGCCTGCAGGGTCTCGGCCTTGTCCCGCTTGGCGTAGCGCTTTCCATCCGGCCCCACCAGCAGCCGATGGTGATGATAAACAGGTTCCGGGAGGTCGAGCAGGACCTGGAGCAGACGCTGAACGGAGGTCGCGCCGAAGAGATCCCTGCCCCGGACAACCCGGCTCACGTCCTGGAAGGCGTCGTCCACCACCACCGCCAGGTGATAGGCCACCCCGATATCCCTCCGCGCCAGGACAATATCGCCAGCCAGATCGGCCTGGACGACCTGAAGACCGGTCTCGCCTTCTGGGCCCTCCCCGGTCTCGAGAAAGGTCAGGGGGCCAACCCGGCCCAAGGCCTCCCGGACATCAAGTCGCCATGCGTAGGGGGCTCCGTCCCCCAGGCGGCGGCGCTCGTCGTGGAAGGGCAAGCGTTCGCCGAAGAACACGGGCTCATCCCCGTGCGGAGCCCGGGTCATCACCTCGGCGACCTCACGGCGGGTTCGAAAACACCGGTAGGCCAGACCGGCGGCGATCAGCCGCTCCAGCGCCGCGTCGTAGGCGGCGCCGCGTTCGGACTGGCGCAGCAAGGGCCCGTCCCAGGAGACGCCCAGCCATTCAAGATCCTCCAGAACGCCGCGCTCGAACTCAGGCCGGCATCGGATACGGTCTATGTCCTCGATCCGCAGGCGATAGACGCCGCCTGACCTCCGACAGGCGCGAAAGGCCGTCAGGGCTGAGAAGGCGTGGCCCCGATGGAGCCGTCCGGTCGGGGAGGGGGCGAACCTGAAAACCGGTCGGGACACCGGACGCCGTCAAGCCACGCGGCGCCCTGAGGCGGGGCGGAACAGATCCAGCTGGCTGAAGATCGCCCGAAGGAAGGCGTCTTCCCCTCCGAGGTGGTTCCGAAGAGGTTCAAATTCCTTGAGGCTGACCATCTCGGCGACCCCGTGGGCCGCGCACCAGACAGCGGCCGCCGCAAGTTCAAGGCCGATCTCGTCATCGGGGTCTATTCCAGACTCGATGAGCGTCTCGCAGACCAGCTTGTAAGCGCCTTCCTCCCGGAGCTTCTCAGGCATGGTCTCATGGTTGAGGCTGCAGGCGAACATCACCCTGTAGATGGCTGGGTTCGCCCTCGCAAAGTTCACATAGGCGACGCCCATGGTCACGAGACGGTTCGAGCTGGCCCCGTCTGCATCGAGGGCCGCTCGCATCTCGGTGGCGAGCTGGTCCCAGCCCTCCAGGGCCAGGGCGTCCAGAAGCTCGCTCTTGTCCCGGAAGTGATGGTAGGGCGCCGCCGGGCTGACGCCCGCCTCCCTGGCCACGGCGCGCAGCGAAATGTCTGCATTGCCTTCCGCTTCCAGGAGGTGGCGTCCGGCCTCCACCAAGGCCCGGCGGAGGTCGCCATGATGGTAGGGGCGGGTTTCTGCGGCGGCGATCTGCATGAAATCTTAGTAAGGGTGTTCAGATTTCAGGGCAAGCCAATCTTGACAATGATCAGATGCACCCCATTTCGCAGGTGCAGCAAAAACAAGAGCTCCGATCGTCGGAGCACCAACTTAGAGGTGTGTCATGTCTCTCGCAAACGTCGAACGTCTCATTGATCGTCTGACTCCAGCCTTTTTCCTGGCCCCGGTCTTCGGCCTCGCCGTCGCGACCCTAGCCTTGTTTGGCGGATAGGTAGGGTCGGATCAAGCCTGACGCTTCAGGGCCCCTTCGGGGGCCCTTTTCCGTTCTGGCGCCCGCCTTTCCGTCTCCGGACACCCGCGTGAAAAAGATTCAGAACGCATCTTTACACTGCTCAAATACGATGTATCTTATCGATGTTCAGTTCGAAAGGCCCGCTCCCCCGGGCTCTCAGCCAAAGGTGATCCGCCATGTCCTCCCGCGCCTCTTTCATGACTCCCCTGATCGATCATGCGACCCCCATCTTCCTCCTGTCCCTCACCCTGGTGGCCGCCATCGGAAACCTGCTCCTGATCCTCGGCTGAAGGCCTGGCCCTCGTCCGGACCTCCGGTTAGGTCGCCACCCGCAGTAACTC
>JBJTEN010000270.1:0-8311 GCA_046092925.1 Phenylobacterium sp.
GGTCAGGATGTAGAGGACGGTGCAGATGGCGAGGGAGGCCAGGATCCCGATCGGCATGTCCCGGGCCGGGTTGCGGCTTTCCGCGCCGGCCGTGGAAACCGCCTCGAAGCCCAGATAGGCGAAGAAGATGACCGCGGCGGCGTGGATGACCCCGCTGATCCCGAAACGCGACTCCTCGCCGGTGACGATCCCGACAAGGGCGCTCCAGATCTGGCTGAAGATGTCCGTGGCGGTCCCCGGGGGAGGGGGCGGATCCTGCGGCGGGATCAGGGGAGTCCAGAGATCCGGGTTCACATAGAAGGCGCCGATCCCGATGAAGGCGACCACGACCCCGACCTTGATGAAGACGATGATGTTGTTGACGGTGGTCGACTCGGTCACCCCGCGGACGAGAAGCGCCGTCACCGCCAGGAGGGCCGCCATGGCCGGCAGGTTCATCATGCCCGTGGCGATGACATTGCCCGCCGCGTCCTTGACGGCGACGCCGGGCGCCGCCGTCAGTTCAGGGGGAATGATGATGTTGAAGTCCTTGAGGAGACTGACGAGGTAGCCGGACCAGCCGACGGCCACCGTCGATCCGGCCAGACCGTATTCGAGGATGAGCAGCAGCCCCATCACCCAGGCGACCACCTCGCCCATCGAGGCGTAGGAATAGGAATAGGCCGAGCCGGAGACCGGCAGGACCGAGGCCAGCTCGGCGTAGCAAAGGGCCACGAAGGCGCAGAGGGTGCCGGTGATGATGAACGAGATCATGATGCCGGGACCGGCGAAATCCGCCGCGGCGCGTCCGGTGAGCACAAAGATGCCCGTACCGATGATGCAGCCGATCCCCAGCAGGGTGAGGTTCAGCGCCCCGAGGGTTCGCTTGAGTTCGCCGTGCTCATGCTCGGACTGGATCTGGGCGACAGACTTACGCCTGAAAATCCCGCCGTTGGCCATCTGCGTCTCCTCGCTCGCCCCCCACATGCGGGACTCGTAGGAAGGACGCTAGCCAGCATTGCAGGTTCGGGCAATGGCGCAGAGAGGTCAGGCGCCCTCCGGGCGCCCCGCTGTCGCCTGGACGCGCTGACGCGCCTCCTGGCGGGCGCCGGTGGCGTCCCGCAGGCGCCCGGCGTCACCCATGCCGAAGGCCGGCATGTTGTTGTAGACATTCTCGTATCCGCCGCCGCGTATCAGGTAGGTCTCATGCCAGATGCCGACGTCGCCGTTGGACCCCACGGCCTTGTTGAAGGCGTGCCAGGCGGGAAGGTGCTGAAGCTCCCGCGACCGGGCGTAGGTCTCCAGGTGGTCGAAGCTGCGCCAGTACTGAACCAGGAAGATGTTGGGGAAGCCGAACTGGGTCCGGGTCGAAAGCAAGCCCAGTTCCGGACGCCTCTTGAGCTCGATGAGCATCCTCACCATCGCCAGGAAGGCCGGAACCCATTTCCAGACCTTCCAGGGCTTGTTCAGCCTCATGCCGATCAGGAAGAGGACGAAATCGCCCTCGATTTCGGCGCAGACGCGCCTGTCAATGATGGCCGGCATGGCGCCCTCCCCTTGCTTCCAGACTAAATTGTACATTGTAAATTGACGCGGTCAAGCCCGCTCTGTGCGGCGGCTATCGCCCTCGCGCGCGAGTCCGGATAGAAGCGCTTCATGACCTCCGCGCCCCAGTCCATGGCCCAGACGGCCGCCGAGTTCGGGCTGAAGCCCGACGAGTATGACCTGATCCTCAAGCGCCTCGGGCGCGAGCCGAACCTTGTGGAGCTGGGGGTCTTCTCGGTCATGTGGTCCGAGCACTGCTCGTACAAGTCGAGCCGCCGCCACCTCTCGAAGTTCCCGACCACGGGCCCGAGGGTGATCTGCGGCCCCGGCGAGAACGCCGGCGTGGTGGACATCGGCGATGGCCAGGCTTGCATCTTCAAGATGGAGAGCCACAACCACCCTTCCTTCATCGAGCCCTATCAGGGCGCTGCGACGGGCGTGGGCGGGATCATGCGGGACGTGTTCACAATGGGTGCGCGGCCGATCGCCCTCCTGAACGCCCTCCGGTTCGGCGACCCTTCGCATCCGCGCACTCGCCGGCTCCTGTCCGGCGTGGTGTCCGGCATCGGCGGCTACGGGAACTGCGTGGGCGTACCGACCATCGCCGGGGAAACGAACTTCCACCGGGGCTATGATGGAAACATCCTGGTCAACGCGATGTGCGTGGGCCTCGCCGACGCCGACGCCATCTTCTACTCGGCGGCCCCGGCCCCGGGCCTGCCCGTGGTCTACTTCGGGTCCAAGACCGGGCGCGACGGCATTCATGGGGCGACCATGGCCTCGGCCGAGTTCGACGACGCCTCCGAGGAGAAACGCCCCACCGTGCAGGTGGGCGACCCCTTCGCCGAGAAGCTGCTCATCGAGGCGACGCTGGAGTTGATGGCGTCCGGCGCCGTAGCCGCCATCCAGGACATGGGGGCGGCGGGCCTGACCTCGTCCTCGGTGGAAATGGCCGGCAAGGGCGGAGTCGGCATCGAGCTGGACCTGGATGAGGTGCCCCAGCGCGAGACGGGGATGAGCGCCTACGAGATGATGCTCTCCGAGAGCCAGGAGCGCATGCTGGCCATCCTCAAGCCGGGCCGTGAGGCCGACGGTCGCCGGATCTTCGAGAAGTGGGGCCTGGACGCCGCCGTCATCGGCCAGACCACGGACACCGGCCGGATCGTGCTGCGCCACCAGGGCGAGGTGGTCTGCGACCTTCCCCTGGGCCCCCTTTCGGACGACGCGCCCCTCTACGACCGCCCCTGGACCCAGCCGGTCCTCCAGCCGCGAGTCGAAGTCGCCAGCATCCCCGCGCCGCCGGACTTCGCCGCAGCGGTGCTGAAGCTGATGTCGGCTCCGGATATGGCCTCCAAGCGCTGGCTCTGGGAGCAGTACGACCGGCACGTCATGGCCGACACCCTTGAGGACAGCGCCACGGGCGCCGACGCCGGGGTCGTGCGCGTCCACGGAACCCGCAAGGCCATCGCCGCGACGTCGGACTGCACCCCCCGCTACGTCCAGGCCGACCCCTACGAGGGGGGCAAGCAGGCCGTGGCGGAATCCTGGCGCAACCTGACGGCGGTGGGCGCGGACCCGATCGCCATCACCGACAACCTCAACTTCGGCAATCCGGAGCGGCCCGAGATCATGGGCCAGATCGTCCGGGCCATCGACGGCATGGCCGAGGCCTGCCGGGTCCTCGACTTCCCGGTCGTGAGCGGCAATGTCAGCCTCTACAACGAGACCAGCGGCGCGGCGATCCCGCCCACGCCGACGGTCGGCGGGGTCGGCCTGATCCCCGATTATGGCCAGCGGGCGGACTTCGCCGGGCTGGAGGCGGGCATGAGCCTGGTCCTGATCGGCGAGACCCGCGGCGAGCTCGGCGCCTCGATGTACCTGCGCGAGGTCCTGGGCCGGGAGGATGGCGCGCCGCCGCCGGTGGACCTGGCCGTCGAGCGCCGCAACGGCGACTTCGTCAGGTCCCTCATCCGCACGGGGCAGGTCCAGGCCGTCCATGATCTTTCGGATGGCGGCCTCCTGGCCGCCGCCGCCGAGATGGCCCTCGCCTCGAATGTGGGCGCGACCCTCCAGGCGAATCCCGCCCTGACCGCCCAGGCCTGGCTGTTCGGCGAGGACCAGGCCCGATATCTGCTGGGCTGCACGGACGCGGACGCCGTGCTGGCCGCGGCCTCGGCCGCAGGGGTTCCGGCCCGTGTCGTGGGCGCAGCGGGGGGCTCGGACCTGGCCTGCGAGGGGGTCTTCCGTCTTTCCCTCGACGCCCTGCGCACCCGGCATGAGGGCTGGCTGCCCGGCTACATGGGCTGAGGGCTCAGTCCGCCGCCGCAAGCCCCCGGTCGAGCAGGTCCAGGGCCGCCGCGGCGAAGGCCTCCATGTTGGCCCGGCGGTCGCCGCTGCCCGTCTCCAGGGTGATCACGGTCTCGACGGGACCCGAGATGGCGACGCAGGTATGACCGGCGGCATCGCCGTAGCCGTTTCCGGTCGGCCCCGCCGCGCCGGTCTCGGACACCCCCCAGCTGGCGCCGAACTGCTCGCGGATCGAGCGCGCCAGCAGGAGGGCGTAGGGTTCGCTGGAGGAGCGCATCCCCGCTGTCGCCTCACGGGGGATGTCCAGCAGAGCAAAGCGGGCCTTAGCGGTGTAGATGACCCCGCCTCCGAGGTAGTAGGCCGAGGCGCCCGCCACCCCCAGCAGGGCGGCGGAGATCAGCCCGCCGGACGAACTTTCGGCGACCGCGACGGTGTCTCCCCGCTCGCGGAGGCGGGCGGCGATGGACTCGGCGAGGGTATCGAGGGGCTCGGTCATGATGCGGTTCCTTCGGTTCGGGGGCTGGCCACGCCCGGCCTGTCAGAGGCATGATGCCCCGGAACGCCCGCAAGAAGAACATGTGGAGGAACACATCCATGACAGCGACCCACGCAACCGGCTTCGATCTTTCGCGCCTGGAGCGCATCGGCGAACATCTGGAGCGCAACTACATCGGTCCGCAGAAGATCGCCGGCTGCCAGATCGCCGTGGCCCGCCATGGCGTTCCCGCCTACTACGGGTCCTTCGGTAGCATGGACCTCGAGCGCGGCAAGGCCATGCGCGACGACGCCATCTTCCGCATCTATTCCATGACCAAGCCGATCACTTCGGTGGCCCTGATGATGCTGTACGAGCGGGGCTACTTTCAGCTGAACGATCCGGTCAGCCGCTATGTCCCTTCCTGGCGGAACCACCGTGTCTGGGTGTCCGGCGAGGGCGAAGACATGGTCACCGAACGCCCCCGGCGCCCCGCCTCCTTCCGCGACGTCCTGTCCCACGCCGCCGGCCTGACCTACGGGGGCGGGCTCCCGGGCGTGGGCATCCAGCATCCCATCGACAAGATCTACCGATCGCTGAAGGTCCGTTCGTCCGACACCACCGACACCATGGCGGAGTTCATGGACAAGCTGGCGCAGGTGCCCCTCCGGTACCATCCCGGCGAGCGCTGGATGTACTCCCTGGCCACCGACGTCTGCGGCGCCCTCGTGGAAATCATCTCTGGCCGGCCCTTCGCGGACTTTCTCCGTGAGGAGATCCTCGAACCGCTGGGCATGGTGGACACCGCCTTCCATGTGGCTCCGGAGAAGATCGATCGCTTTTGCGCCAACTATCAGCGGGGCGCGGACAAGACGCTCAAGCTGATCGATGATCCCGCGAACAGCCAGTACACGCGCGAACCGGCCTTCAAGTCGGGCGGCGGCGGCCTGACCGGAACCACCGCCGACTACATGCGGTTCTGCGAAATGCTGCGGCGGGGCGGCGAGCTGGACGGCGTGCGGATCCTCGGGCCTCGAACACTCGAGATGATGCACATGAACCACCTGGCGGGCGGCAAGGACCTCACCCAGCTGGCGATCGGAACCTTCTCCGAAACGGCCAATGAGGGGGTGGGCTTCGGGCTGGGCTTTGCTTCCACCCAGGGGGTGGTCGAGACCGGCACGCGGGGCGGGGGCGACTACTACTGGGGCGGCGCGGCCTCCACCATCTTCTGGGTCGACCCCAAGGAGGACATGACCATGGTCTTCATGACCCAGCTCATGCCCTCGGGCACCTTCAACTTCCGCGGTCAGCTGAAGAACCTGATCTATTCGGCCATCGTCGCCTAGACGCTGAGGGTCAGCGCGACCGGCGGGCCCAGACGGCGGTGCGCCCGGCATCCGTCTCCGCTCCGGCGAAGGCCGACGCCTCGGCGCTGCGGGCGGCGGCGACCACCGCCGAAAGGGACCGGACCCTGCAGCCCGCCGCCGGGCAGGGGGCGGGCCAGATGCGGGCCCGGATGATGAAGCCGTCTGCGTCCACCGCCATGGGCCTGAAGCCGAAGTGGCTCCACGCCCGGGCGCCGGAGAGGCCTGTCTCGACCTGGAGGATACCCGGGTCCCCAGGCGCATATCGGTACCTTCGCGCCTCCCCGGGCGAATCCGGCCCCGGGGTCGAGAGGGCGGTCTCGCCGATCTGGAGAGGGGCGGCGCAGCCGGGCCAGCGCGCCAGCGAGCTTCGCAGGTTGAACCGGCAGTCAGGCGCGGCCAGGGTCCACAGGCCCGGCTTCAGGGGCGGGTGATCCATGCGCGCGGGCGTCGCCAGGGGCTCGGACGAAACCGCCTGACTGTCCGGCGCTGCAAAAAGAGACGTCGCTGCGACCATGGCCAGCAGGATCATTTGCGTCAGCCTCCTTGACTGGGAATCACCGATCCGGTCCCTACATGCCAGCATGAGGGGGCCAGACGTCCCAGGAGATTCACGGATGCCCATGACACAGCACGCCCTCGAGTCGGAGCTCCGGGACGCCTTTCCCGATGCCGACATCCGCATCGAGGACCTTGCGGGCGATGGCGACCACTATCGCGCGCGCATCGTCTCGGAGACCTTCGCCGGCCTGCCCCGGGTTCGCCGGCATCAGCTGGTCTACGCCGCCCTCAAGGGCAAGGTGGGCGGGGAACTGCACGCCCTGGCCCTGGAAACCCTGACGCCGGATCAGGCGGGATGACGCCGCGCCTTGACCCGGCGCGGATCGGCGCCTAGCTGGAGTCCAGTCTCGGGAGTTCTCAGATGTCCACCGACAATCCGGTTCATGACTTCATCGGCAAGACCATAGCGGAGAACCAGGTCGTGCTCTTCATGAAGGGTGTGCCCGACCGGCCCCAGTGCGGCTTCTCCGCGCTCGTGGTGCAGGTTCTCGACCACATGGGCGTGGACTATGTCGGCGTGGACGTCCTCCAGGACCAGGACCTGCGCGAGGGCATCAAGTCCTTCTCCGACTGGCCGACCATTCCCCAGCTCTATGTGAAGGGGGAGTTCATCGGCGGGGCGGACATCGTCAAGGAGATGTTCCAGTCAGGAGAGCTCAAGACCCACATGGCCGAGCAGGGCCTGCTGGCCTGACCGGCGCCCCGTGAGCCGCCTGTTCGAACCGCCCGAGGGCCAGCAGGTCTTTCAGCTGAGCTTCGCGCCGACGCCGGCCGAGATCGACGCCAACGGCCACGTCAACAACGTCGTCTACCTGTCCTGGGCTCAGGATCTCGCGACGTCCCACTGGGAGGCCCGCCAGCCCCCTGAAGACCAGGCCCGCTGGGCCTGGATCTGCCTGCGGCATGAGGTCGACTACCGCCGCGCCCTCATGCCCGGCGAGACCGCCCGGGGGCGCACCTGGGTGGCGCGAGAAGCCGAGGGGCCGAGGTTTGACCGCTTTGTCCGGATAGACGGCCCCGACGGAGCCATGTGCGCCCAGGTCCGGACGACCTGGTGCCTGATCGAGCGAGAGGGCGGGCGCCCCCGTCGCGTACCGGCCGAAATGGTGGCCCGCTTCATCGATCCGGTCCGGTCCGGAGAGGATTGAGCAGGAAGACCGGCTCGCCGGGCGTCAGGCCCAGCTCCTCCCGGCTGAAGACGACCTCGACCCACCCCGGCGGGCCGTCCCTGCAGGTCTGCAGCCTGCGACGGGCGACAGCGACGGTCGCAACCCCGCCCCGCCGCTCCACATGGAAGACGATGTCGGGACGGCCCTCGCACCCCCGGCTGGCGACTTCCACGGCGAGGCCCTCAGGGCTGATCCGCGCAAGTCGCACGGGCTCCAGCTCCGGAAACGGCCCGGCGGCAGGAAAAGGCGCGGTCCGCGGGAGGCTCGCACAACCGGCGAGACCCAAGGTTCCGCAGAGGAGGAGGCGACGGGACAGCACCCTGCCATTCCGCGACAATCCGGGCCCATCCGCAAGGCGCAGCCCACGAAAAAGGCCCCGGATCGCTCCGGGGCCCCTGTTCGTCTTCGGTCGGCGTCGGGATCAGGACGCGTAGAATTCGACGACGAGGTTGGGTTCCATCTTCACCGGATAGGGAACCTCGGAGAGCTCCGGGGTCCGGATGAAGCGGGCGGACATGCCCTTGGCGTCCACCTCGATATAGTCCGGCGTGTCGCGCTCGGCCGACTGCAGGGCCTCGAGCACCAGGGCCATGTTGCGCGAGCGCTCACGGACCTGGACCACGTCGCCGACCTTCACGCGGTAGGAGGCGATGTTCACGCGCTTGCCGTTCACGGTCACGTGGCCGTGGTTCACGAACTGGCGGGCGGCGAAGACGGTGGGCACGAACCTGGCGCGATAGACCACCGCGTCCAGCCGGGCTTCCAGCAGGCCGATCAGGGTCTCGGCGGTGTTGCCCTTCCGGCGGGCGGCCTCGGCGTAGGTGCGCGAGAACTGCTTCTCGGTGAGGTTGCCGTAATAACCCTTCAGCTTCTGCTTGGCGCGCAGCTGCAGGCCGAAGTCCGAGGTC
>JBJTEN010000271.1:0-8218 GCA_046092925.1 Phenylobacterium sp.
CCCCCCTCATGATGTCGAGGGACGAGATCACGAAGTCCACACCCTGGTTCAGGGTGATCCAGAAGCGGGTCATGCGCGGATCGGTGATGGGAAGATCCGGCGCACCCTCGGCGATAAGCCGCTGGAAGAGGGGAGCGACCGAACCCCGGGATCCCACCACGTTCCCATAACGAACCACCGAGAACCGCGCGCCGATATCCCCGGAAAGATTGTTGGCGGCGACGAAGGTCTTGTCCGACGCCAGCTTGGTGGCGCCATACAGGTTGGCCGGATTGCAGGCCTTATCCGTGGAGAGGGCGATCACCTTGCGGACCCGGTTGGCGAGGGCGGCCCAGACAACATTCTCCGCGCCGACGACATTGGTTCGAATGAACTCCGAGGGGTTGTACTCGGCGGCGGGAACCTGCTTGAGGGCGGCGGCGTGGACGACGATCTCGACCCCCCGCAGGGCGAGGGTCAGTCGTTCCCGGTCACGGACATCACCGAGAAAGAACCGCATCCGGCTCATCTGTTCAGCCGAGAAGCGGGCGGCCATTTCGACCTGCATTTCATGCTGCTTGAGTTCGTCCCGGGAGAACACGATGAGCTTGCGGGGGTTGGCCCGGGTCAGGACGGCGTCGATGAAACGCCGCCCGAAGGAACCGGTACCGCCGGTCACAAGGACGACGCTGTTGTCCAGCCCGCTCGCGGATGTACTGAATCGGTTCAAGGATGGCCTCCGGGACAAAGCAGGGTGTCGCCGAAGCCTGAGATTGACGGAAGGAGCGTAAAGAGATTGCTAACCATAATCAGGGGCCCGTCCCGAATGCGCCGACGCGCGTTTCTCGCCGCCCTGCCTTTGCTTTTTGTCACAAGGGCGTGGGCGGCGCCTCCGCCGCCGTCCGGTGGCGGCGCCGGCCGTCCCAGCTTCATGCGGTTGCCGGTCATCAACGCCAATGTCCTGCGTGCGAACCGGACCCGCGGCGTTATGTCCCTTGAAAGCGGGCTGGACGTCCCGGATGCCAAGCTTCGCGCCCGAGTGGAGCTTCTTGTCCCGCGCCTGCGGTCGGATCTTTCACAGAGACTGGCGGCCTATACCGCCAACCTCCCTGCCGGGGCCGCCCCCAACCTGGATCTCCTGACTCCGCTGCTTCAGAAACAGGTCGACGTGACCGCGGGACAGCCGGGCGCCCGGCTGCTGATCATGAACGTTCTGATCAACTGACGCGGATCAGCGGGCGCCGAGCTCCGCGGCCGCAGCGTCCATGAAGGCGGCCATCTCGACGTCCAGGGCCGTCACTCCCCCGGCGTCATGGGTCGTCAGGGTCACCTCCACACGGTTCCAGACGTTCGCCCATTCAGGATGGTGGTCCATACGCTCGGCCTTCAGCGCCACCCTGGCCATGAAGGCGAAGGCGGCGTTGAAGTCGGCGAAGACGAAGGTGCGCGAGATGGCGTCGCGGCCGCCGGGAAGGTCGCTCCAGAACGGCAGCTTCTCGAGGGCGTCAATCGCCCCAATACGTACCGGCCGGCTCATGCCGCGCCCCCGAACGAGAGCCCCGTGGCGCGGGACAGGTCGGCCAGGGCCTGGGCCTCGCTGACCACCTTGATGGCCGTCATGCCGAGGGCGGCGGCGGGCTTGCAGTTGATGCCGAGGTCATCGAGGTAGATGCAGGCGGCCGGCTCCACCTGCAGCTGCTCGCACATCATCAGGTAGATTCGCGGGTCAGGCTTGCGCAGCCCCGCCTTGGAGCTCTCGATGATGGCGTGGAAGTGCGGCATGACCCGTCCCATGGCGCTGACCATCGGCGTGTCCGAGCCCGGCGAATGGCTGGACGCCATGTTGTTGGTGATGCAGCCGACCTTGAAGACCGCCTTGCAGGCCAGCAGGGCGTCGACCATGGCCGGGCGGAGGTGTCCGGAGAGGAGGGGCAGGACCTCCCGGCCCGGGACGGGATGTCCGAGGGCCGCGCTTTCCTCGTGGAACAGGCGGTCGAAGCCCTCGGCGTCGATCTCCGCGCGCTCGAAGAGGGCCCATGCATTGGTGTCGGGGTTGGTGGCGTTGACCGTCCGGATCAGGTCGCGGGGCAGGCCCTTCTCCGCCTCGTAACGGTTGAAGGCCTCGAAGGGCGAGGAGGTGAACACCCCGCCGAAATCCCAGATCACGGCTTCCACGCCCATGGCCCACTCTCCCTTTGCGACCGGCGGGAAACTAGGATGGTTCCGGCTTGAGGGGAACAGGCGTCGGGGTGCTAGACTTCGACACGCAATGACCCCCCGCCTCGATCCCCTGATGTCTGATCCGCCCTGGGCCGGTCCGCCGGGTTTCGGGATTGGGCTGAGGCGGATCGATCCCGGAGCCTGGCTCGAGGGCGGCGAAACGCGCCCCTGGAGGCGCAAGGACGCGCTTCTTTCGCGGGCCTCAGGAAAGGTCTGGGGGGAGGTCGCGAGCTCCCGCCCCGGGCAGGCCGAGGCCGCGGACCTCGTGGCTGGAGCCCTCAACATCCGGCTTTCGGGCCCGGAGCTGCCGCCCCTGCTTCGGGCCGCCCGCCGGATTCCGGATGACCTGGTGCTCATGGAGCGACGGGACGGGGACTGGGCGGTCACAGCCCTCAGTCTTTGCGCCGGCTCCTTCTTTACCGCCGACGAGGCCCTGGGCCGGTCGCTCGCGGAGCTGCACGGGCCGGTTCCCGGCTTCGCCGACCTCTTGTTGCTTCGTGTACGGAGGATCTTCGACAATCTGCCGCCGGACGCCGTCGTCGAGCGACGCAACTGGACCGTCACCCCGCTTGGCGATCTGCATGCGCCTGACGCCGCCGCCGCGCGGGCGAGGGCGGCGCGCCAGAGGCCCGGAGCCTCGGGTCGCGGGCTCTTCCTGCGCAGCGAGCGCCAGACCCTGCGGCGCCTGCCCCGGACAGGGAGCCTGCTCTTCACCATCCGCATCCACAAGACGCCGCTGCGCAGCCTCACCCTGCAGCCCGCCGCCCTCGCGGCGTTCGCCCGGGCCTGGGCTGAAGCGCCGCCGGATTTCCGCCGCTATAAGGGGCTTTCCGCCGTCGCAAGCGGTGTCGAGGCCTTCCTGCAAGCCAGCCTTCCCGACATCGTCACAATTCCAGGCCAGGATATCGCTCCATGACCCCAGAAGACCGGATCCTGCCCCTGAAGGGCGTCGAGAACTTCCGCGACTATGGCGGCTACGCGGTTCCCGGCGGCCGCAGGATTGTGCGCGGCAAGCTCTGGCGCTCGGCCCACCACGGCGGCGCCACCGACGCAGACCTCGGGCAGATCGCCGGTCTGGACCTGGCGGCGGTGGTGGACCTGAGGCGACCCACCGAGCGGGCGAACCAGCCGTCACGTCGGCCCGGAGGCTTTGCCGGACGTGTGATCGACTGCGACGCCGGCGATCAGGCCGAGGCGCCGCATGTCGCCTTCCTTCGCGAGACGGACCTGTCGGCGGAGAGCGCTCGCGCCTTCTTCCGGGACTATTACCGCAGGGCGCCCTTCGAGCCCCGCCACCTGGAGCTGTTCCGACGCTATTTCGAGGCCCTGGCTGAGGGCCGTCCGGTGCTGATCCACTGCACGGCGGGCAAGGACCGGACCGGATTGCTGGCGGCCCTCACCCACAACCTCCTGGGTGTGGAAGACACAGACATCCTGGCGGACTTCGAACTGACCACCCTGGCCGCCCGGATCGAAGCGAGGCTGGACCTGGTCACCGAGTCCATGACCGCGAGCCTGGGCCGGCGGCCTTCGGAGACGGCCGTACGGGCCTTCCTGGGCGTGGACTCGTCCTATCTGGTTGAGGCTTTCGTCGCCATCCGGCGGGAGGCCGGTTCCGTCGACGCCTACCTTGCAGACCTCGGAGTCGACGCGGCGGCCGCCGAACACCTGCGCGAAACCTGGCTGGAGACCGCTCCGGCCTGAGCGGCGCACCCTGCCCCGGGTTCCAGAGCATTCAGGCGCCCGCACCCGGCCTGGATCTAGCCGGGAAGCCAGTCGAGGATCCCGATCTTGGCCATCCATACCAGCGTCATCTGAACAGCGCGCCGCCTTTCCATGGGAAAGGCGAGGAGCAGATCCCGGACGCTGGCGTCACCGGCCCCAGCGAGGAGGAGGACGATCTGGCCGGCGTCCTCCGGAGGAGCGCGCCAGATCCGGAATGCGCCGTCGAGGTCGACGGCCGCGGCGCGCGCCAGATCCTCGGCTCCGGCGCCGGGCCTGAGGCGGAGACGCCGCTCCAGGCCGAGATCGTGGGTGGCGAAGCCTGCGAAGTCGGCGAAGGGATCCCCGCGGAGCGGATGCAGGCGGTGGGTCTGGGGTCCGGCGGGCGTCGCTGCGCGCAGGGCGGCCAGCTCCTCGAACAGCCCGGTCATCTGGCGAACCACCACCGGCCAGTCGAAGGCCTCCCGGGCCCGGGCCCGCCCTGCGGCGCCCATTCGCCGCCGCAGGTCGGGATTTCGGGTCAATTCGGCGATCGCCTCCGCAGCCCGGCCCACATGGACGGCTGTGTGCTGGGCCACGGCGCCGACGAACGCCTGATAGGAGTCGAGACCAATGACGTGTCGGACGGCGAGGGCCTCGCCGAGGGCTCCCGGAGGGCCGCCGAGGGTCGGGATGAGAAAGCCCTCGTTTCCGTGCCGGACGGTGAAGCGATAGCCGTCCCAGTCGCTCGCCACCACCGGAAGACCCGCCGCCATCGCCTCGAGGGGCGTGATCCCGAAGGTCTCCTGGATGTTGTCGACCAAGGAAAGAAAGATGTCCCCTGCGGCCCAAAGGTCGGCGACGACCTCAGGATCATTGCCGTCCTGGAAGTCCACCTGGACGGACGGGGCATAGGCTGCGGCGGCCTGCTCGTATCGAGCGCGGTCCGCCTCGCCGCCCGGAAACCAGCCCGCCAGGGCGAAGTGCATGCGCCGCCCCGTCAGCCGTCCCGCCTCCTCCACGGCGCGGAACATGGGCTGGGGAAAGGCCTTCTCGAAAAAGGACAGCCGGCCCACCCAGACAACGAGCACCTCGTCGCCCTCTATGCCGAGGTCGGAGCGGACCCTTGCGCGCGCGCCCGGACGATCCGCCTTCTCCCGGATCGCCTGGGCCGGAACGCCAAGGGGGATGACGGGCAATTGCGGCTGCGGCCGCCTCTCGCCGCCGAACCGCTCTCCGAGAAAATCGCCCCAGCCGTCGAACATGCGCTGGACGGCGTCCCGCACGGACGGCGAGGTACAGATCACGGCGTCCCAGGGCTGAACAGGAGCGGTCAGGGCGCTGGCGATCATCTGCCTCATCGCCGGAGGAGCGAGGGTGTGGATGAGGCCCACCAGGCTGTATCCCCTGTCTCCCACGGCCTTGCGACGGATCCAGGAAAGGGCGTCGAGCTCCGGCTGCCCCCGGAAGAGGACGCCGCCTTCGGAGGCCGATTCCGTGGACAGGATGCTGCCCCCGGCCAGCTGGCACGGCGGGCGCCCCTCGGGAAACAGGTCTGAAGCGACGTCTGCGTCAGCCACCGGGAGATTGGACAGAAGGTCGACCCGGCTGAAGCCGCCATGCTCTGCAAGGGCCCGGTAGAGCTGCAGGTTCGCCACGTCCTTGCCGAACGGGTTCGACTTGGGGCCGATCCGGCCAGGGGGATGGTAGATGGCGAGCCTGGAACCTGTTTTCACCTGAAGACCTGCCCCCGAAAGTTTCGGCGTCGCTGCGGAATCGCAAGCCCTAGAGCAACAGCCCGGCGAGAATTCGGCAAGGGCGGCCTGTCGCTCTTCAGATCGAGAGACAGACCGTCTTGGCTTCGAGGAACTCCTCCAGCCCGTAGCGCGACCCCTCCCGACCGAGACCGGATTCCTTGATCCCGCCGAAGGGAGCGACCTCTGTGGAGATCAGACCCGTGTTGACCCCCACCATCCCCGCCTCAAGGCCTTCGCTCATCCGCCAGGTCCGGCCTGCGTCACGGGTGAAGACATAGGCCGCCAGACCCGACCTCGACGCATTGGCCAGGGCGAGGACCTCCGGCTCGGTGGAGAATCGAACCAGCCCGGCGACGGGGCCGAAGGTCTCTTCCCAGTTGATCAGGGCGTTCGCCGGTACGTCCGCCAGGACGGTCGGCGCGTAGAAGAGCTCGCCCTGCGGCAATCGCTGCGCACCGGTGAGGACCCTGGCCCCGCCGGCAAGGGCGTCGGCCACATGGCGCTCGACCTTCTCGAGGGCCGCCAAGCTGATGAGAGGCCCCTGGTCCGTAACTCCCGCCAGACCGTCCCCCGGCCGCAGAGCGCCCGCCCGCGCCGCCAGTGCGGCGGCGAAGGCCTCGTAGACACCGGCCTGGACATAGATGCGGTTGGCGCAGACACAGGTCTGGCCAGTGTTGCGGAACTTGGAGGCCATGAGGCCGTCGACGGCCGCCTCAAGGTCTGCATCATCAAAGACGATGAAGGGGGCGTTACCGCCCAGTTCCAGCGAGACCTGCTTCACTGTGCCCATGCACGCCGCCGCCAGCTGCTTTCCGACGGCGGTGGAACCCGTAAAGGTGAACTTGGCGACATCCGGCGAGCGGGTCAGGACCTCGCCAATCGGGGCCGGCGCCCCGGTCACGATATTGAAGACGCCGGCCGGCAGTCCCGCCTCGGCTCCCAGCCGCGCGAGGGCCAGGGCCGTGAAGGGCGTGAGTTCAGAGGGCTTGAGCACCACCGTGCATCCCGCTGCAAGGGCGGGAGCGACCTTCCGGGTCACCATGGCGGCGGGAAAGTTCCAGGGCGTCACGGCGGCGACGACGCCGACCGGCTGTTTCAGGACCAGGATCCGCTTGTCCGCCTGGTGTCCCGGGATGACGTCGCCATAGGCCCTGCGGGCTTCTTCTGCGAACCATTCGATGAAGGCCGCTGCATAGGCGATCTCTCCTTCCGCCTCCGCCAGGGGCTTGCCCTGTTCGGCGGTCAGGAGTCGGGCGAGGTCCGCGCGGGCGGCCATCACCCGGTCGAACCAGGCGCGAAGCCGCGCCGCGCGATCCTTAGCGGTCAGGCCCCGCCACCCGGGAAGGGCCTCCCGGGCGGCCGCGACTGCGGCGACGGCATCCTCGGCGCCGAGATTGGGAATCCGTCCCAGGACCTGGCCGCTGGCCGGGTTGGTCACCTCGATCCAGTCCTTGCCGAGCCGCTCGGTCCCGCCGATCCAGGCGGCCTGCCGAAGGAGGCCCGGATCCGAGAGACCGGCGCCAAAGGCGCTTTGGGCCTCGGCGGGGGGAGACGCCCCCCTCATGGGGCGACCGCCGCCTGGAAGCCAAGGGCGTCTGCCGGAATCCCGAAGAAGATCATGAAGCGCCGAGGAAGCTGGAGGGTCTATCGCGACGCTACAGAGGAACCCGGGCCTTGGAAAGCGGCGAGGCCGGTCGCCTGGGGACTTGTCTGAATGGTCGTCAGCCACGCCTCCCCATCCAGGATCTCCAGTCGGGTCGCGTTCGCAAGACCTGTCCTGGTCCCCACCAAGGTGAAGGGATTAGGGTGACTGGCCTCGAACCCGGCGCTGATCAGAAACGGGGCGACGCCTTTGCCCGAGGCCAGCAGCAAGCGAGGTCCACTCCCCGGGATGGGCTCCGGGAGCGGCTGCCCCAGTCGGGGCATCGACGCCTTGGGGCCCGCGGCCGGGTCGGGCGCCCCCAGGACGCCGGCCTCGGCGCCGACCGCGGTCAAGAGGATCAAGCATCCCGCCAGCTTCGCCAGGGCGTTGAGCGGGCGAGGCGAGATCGAGACGCGGCCTCGCGCGTCATCGCCACCGAGAGAGGAACGGCAAAGCATCTTTGGTCTCCTGTGCGGTCTGCAGCCGACCTGCCCGTTGCAGGCGAAGACAGGATGCCTGGCCAAGGTCCCGCGCCCGTGAGGTTCGCGGCCACTGACGGTGACTTCAGCGTGAGAAAGCCGCGAAACCCTTTGCGGCGACCGCTTTCGGGTCGCGGCCTGTGCGGCTCAGGGTGCGGCGGTCTGGAACCCGCCGGACTGAGTCGCCTCGCGACGCCCCGCGCCGGCTGTCAGCCAGACCTCTTCGCCCCGCACCTCGGCCTGGTTGACGTTGACCAGGCCGGCCCGGTTGCCAACGAGTGTGAACGGGTTGTCCCGGACCTCCTGCTCCGAGGCGTCGAACCAGTTCGCGCGAACCTTGAGAGCCGGGGCGAGAGGCACGGTTTCCGAAAGGTCCATCCCGAGTTGATCGGGCGAGAGTCTGGCGGCGAACTCGCGAGGGGTCAGGACAATCCTGGGGG
>JBJTEN010000272.1:0-5087 GCA_046092925.1 Phenylobacterium sp.
TGAACTGGCCCGCAGCGCCGTCGAGGCGGCCCTCCAGGCCATCGACGCGGACAGCCCGGACGTGGCCGAGCTGGTCTCCCTGTCCAAGGCCAAGATGGGCGACGTCTTCCACCTCGTCTCCAACGAGATGGTCCAGATGCACGGCGGCATCGGCATGACCGACGCCCACGACGCGGGCTTCTACCTCAAGCGCGCCCGTGCGGCCGAGGCGGCCTTCGGCAGCCAGAGCTACCACCGCGACCGCTACGCCCGGATCAACGGGTACTGATCGCCAAGGCGCTGCGACGTGACAAGGACCCCTCCGGCGGCGACGCCGGAGGGGTTTTCTTGTCTCCGGCGGATTTGCGGAGCTACCGTCGGAGTGATTGGGTTTCGAGCGTCCGACGGAGCTTGCCATGACCATTTCCGCCCTGAAGTCGCTGTGCCTGGCGCTCAGCCTGACCTTCATCGCCGCCGCCGCCCGCGCCGAAAGCATCCTCTTCGTCGGCAACAGCTTTACCTTCGGGGCCACTTCGCCCGTCCTGCGCTATCGCCCGGAACAGGTGACGGACCTCAACAAGGAGGGCATCGGCGGAGTTCCGGCCATCTTCAAGGTGCTGACCTATCAGGCGGGGCTCGATTACCAGGTCAGCCTCGAGACATCCCCCGGAAAGAATTTCGACTGGCATCTGGCGAACAGGTTGCCCGTGATTGACCGGCCCTGGGACGTTGTCATCCTGCAGGGACAGTCGACGCTGGACCTGGACCGTCCCGGCGATGCGACCCGCCTCATCGAGTACGGTCGCCAGCTCTCCGACATCCTCGGCCAGCGCAATCCCGGCGCCCGAATCTATTATCAGGCGACCTGGTCGCGGGCGGATCTGACCTACGCCAAACCCAGCCCCTGGAAGGGAAAGCCCATTTCGGCCATGGCTCAGGATGTACGTGCAGGCTACGACCGGGCCCGCGCGGTCTCGAGCGCAGTCCGCGGCGTCTTGCCTGTCGGAGAGGCCTGGAACCGGGCCATGGAATCCGGGGTCGCGGATCCCAATCCTTATGATGGTCTGACCTTCGGGCAGGTCGATCTCTGGGGTTGGGATCAGTACCACGCCAGTGCGGCGGGCTACTATCTCAGTGCTCTGGTCATCTTCGGGGCCGTCACAGGGCGGGACCCGAGGAGTCTGGGCGAACGGGAGGTGGCCGCCTATGAACTGGGTCTCTCGCCCGCCCAGGCCACTGGCCTGCAGTCGGTCGCCTACGAGCAGCTGAGAGCCGAGGGTCTGCTCACAGACGCCCCGCCCGCGCCCTCTCCTTGAGGGCGGAACCGGACGTCCTCGACCATCAGACTTCCATCTCCGGTATGGATTGGCCCATCGGACGTCGGGGACCGTTATAGTTGCCAAAGCGGACAAACTGTCGCGTCGGGGAAAGGGCGCGTCGGATTCTCTCCGCCAGCGCCTTGCCCGTGATCGGCTTGGCGAGAAACTGGTCCACGCCGGCGGCGATGCAGGCCTTGACGTGTTTTTCCTCGGTATGTCCGGTCGCGACGATGATTGGCACTTCACTGAACGGATTGGTTTCGTCGGCCCGCAGATTGCGGACGAAAGTGACCCCATCAATGACGGGCATCTTGATGTCCGTGATGATCAGGTCAGGCTTCACCAGGTGAAGCGTTCTTTGCGCCTCCACGGCGTCATCGGCCAGCCGGATGGCTGTGAACCCCAGGGCGCGCAGCACCGCTGTCATGATGCTGCGCATCCCGACATTGTCGTCGATGACGAGCACGACCAGATCCCGGCTCAGGGGAACCATGCACCACCCAAGGTTACACCTTATAGGGCTAAACTACGCATCGAGGGTTGCAAGAAGGTTAGCAGGCTACCTCTTGGAGCCTCGACGCCTGACGCAATGAAGGGCATGACAAGACCCAAGCCAAAGGGAGGATGATCTCGCGCCATGACGGACACTCAACTCCTTCAGGATCTGCAGAGAACACTCGGACAGCAGCGGCTGGTCACCTTCGAGCCAGGTCGCGCCGCGATCGAGTATCTTGCGGGCGCCCACATGTGCCACTCCGGCGGGGTGGTGCAGGGCGGATTCATCTGCGGGTGGATTGACGCCGCCATGGCGCATGCCGTCATGGCCGGCGGCGGGGACATGACGCCGATGTCCCTGGAGCTCAAGGTCAGCTTCTTCGCGCCGGCCAGACCCGGGCTGGTCCTCGCAGAGGCGTGGATTGAGCGCGCCGGGAAGTCGACCTGCTTCGCCGAGGGCCGACTCCTCAACGCCGCCGGCGAAGTCCTGGCCAAGGCGACGTCGACCATCCGCCTCATCCCGCGCGCCAAGGTCGAGGCAGGATCACGCGCTGCAGTGGGCTGAGCCCCCGGGGCAGGTGTGACCCCGGCGCCACTGAAACCAAACCGTCACAGGACGGTCGCCTGTCGGACATGAATCCTCGCCAAGGGGGAACAACGCCGCGGTCCCGCGGTGCAGGTCCACCCGGCAGGATGAATGGCATGATACTCCCGATCCCCTCGGCCGCGCTTCGCTTCGCCCTCCTCTGCAGCACGGCCCTCGCCGCTCCTCTGGCGGCGCACGCCCAGGAGGCGGGATCCGGCGCGGTCAGCGAGCTGGTGGTCACCGCCTCGAGGCCGATCGCAGAGTCGGAAGCCGCGGCGCTTCGCACCCAGAAGCTGTCCGACTCATTGGTCGCCGTGGCCGCCTCCGACAGCGTCGGACGCCTGCCGGACCAGAACATCGCGCAGGCCGCCAGCCGCCTGCCCGGCGTGGCCGTCGAGCGCGACCAGGGCCAGGCGAGGTACGTGAGCCTACGCGGCGCCCCGAACTACTGGACCACCCTCAGCTTTGACGGGATCAACGTGGTCAGCCCCGAGGGCCGCGATGCGCGCTTCGACTCCGTACCGTCGGCCATCGCCTCGCAGATCATCGTTTCGAAGGCCGTGACCCCCGACATGCCGGGCGAGACGGTCTCAGGGAACGTCAACATCATCACCCGGTCCGCCTTCGATTACCCGGGCCTGAAGCTGGGCGGGAAGGTCGGCTACGGGATCGCCGAACTGGGCGACAAGCCCCAGTACGAAGCCTATGGCGTCGCCTCCAACCGGTATGACCTGGGTGACGGCGAGGTCGGCTTCGTCCTGTCCGCCTCCTACTTCCAGCGGGACATGGTGACCGACAACTTCGAGACCGACTTCGAGCGGGTCTCGCAGGACCAACGTCCGGGGAACCTGACCCGCTTCTGGGCGCATGAGGCTGAGAACAAGCTCTACAGGCTGACCCGCAAGAACTGGTCGGTCTCAGGCCGGGGCGACTGGCGCCAGGGCGACAACCAGATCTCCTTCCGGTCGATCTACACAACCTTCACGGACGACGAGATGCGGGACAACTACCGCTTCGACCTCGATGACCGCCAGTCGGACCTGGCGCCCCTGACCGATGCCTGCCCCACGACCGTCAACTCGACCCCGACCAACACCGGCTACGCGGATGTCTGCATCGGGAACACCCCGCTGAAGGGCACCGTCTACGGGATCGACATCCGCCAGCGCTCGACCCTGCGCGCCTTCGAACAGTCGATCTTCACCAACACCCTGGAGGGCCAGCACGGCTTCGACGGCGGTTGGACCCTGAACTGGCTGGCCAACTATACCGAGTCCACGGATGACCGTTCCGTGGTCGGCGAGGCCACCTGGGACAGCCCCAGCACCCGTACCCTGCGACCGACCGTGGCCTACGACTTCTCAGACCCGGAACGGTCGCGCGTCCTTCTGTCGACGACCCTGCAGCTGTCGAGCCCCACCCGCTACCAGGCCGGGACGCCAGTGAAGGCGATCGACACCTTCACCAAGCCCCTCACAGCGCTCACCGTCCTGGACGCCGTAGACACCACCACGGCCTACACCGGCCGGGTCTGGGTCGCAAAGGAAGCCGAGTTCCTCGGCGGCGAAGCCACCTTCCGGGTCGGGCTGCAGTATGACCAGCGCACCAAGGTGGCGGATGAGAAAAACCTGGTGGTGAACCAGGCCGCCCAGTTCACCGCCATCGGTATCCCGACCGACTACAACGCCTTCTCGCTGGACCAGGCCTTCCTCGGCAGAATCCCGATGGACTACACCTTCCGCTATTTTGATGCGGACAAGATGCGCGCAGCCGCTGGCGCCGCGCGCAAGGCCTACACCTTCAACCCGGTCACCGGGAATAACTTCGAGGTCCGCGAGCAGGTCCTGGCCGGCTACGCCATGGGCACGGTGAAGTGGGACTGGGGCTCGGCCATCGGCGGCGTCCGGGTCGAGAACCTGAAGAATCGCGGGACCGCGGTGGCGACGGTTGCAGGCGTCACGGGCCCGATCACGGCCGAGGCTGACCGGACCCTCGTCTTCCCCAGCCTGCACGTGAACGTGAACCTGGACGACTCCAGGAAGCTGCGCCTGTCGTACAACAGCGGCGCGGCCCGGGTCGACTACGACCAGCTCCGCCCCAACGTGACGGTGAACGACGCCAACCAGAGCATCTCGGGCGGCAACCCGGCGGTCCGGCCTGAGCTCGCCCACGGCTTTGACGCCTACCTGGAATGGTATGTCGAGCCACAGGGCTACCTGATGGCCGGCGTCTTCTTCAAGCGGGTCGAGGACGTCCTCTACCGCCAGACCCGGACCTTCGGCTCCGACGCCCTGAACAGCAACGGCATCGATCGCTCGGGCTATGTCTTCTCGGGGATCACGAATGGCGGCGACGGGCGACTTGTGGGCCTCGAGCTCGCCGCTCAGTTCCAGCTCGACCCCTGGGTCGACAGCCTGGGCGTACCGGAGTGGATGGGCGGCTTCGGGGTCAGCGCCAACGCCACCTTCAACAACAGCAAGGTCCTGTAGCCCGCCATCGGATCGATCCCGGTGCGCAAGCTTCGTCTGCCCGGGACCTCGGACGAGGTCTACAATGTCAGCGGCTACTACGAGAAGTACGGCCTGTCCCTGCGGCTCAGCTACCAGAAGCGCTCGACCTGGCTGGATGGCTATGCCGATGACCTGGCGGACGCCGGGGACACCTACTGGGATGCCGACGACGAGCTCGACTTCTCGGCCCGGTACGAG
>JBJTEN010000273.1:0-2885 GCA_046092925.1 Phenylobacterium sp.
CTTGGGGGCGACCATCAGCACGTCCACGCTGGCCTTGGGCTCGATGAGGTTGAAGTGGATGTTCAGGCCGTGGGCGAACAAGAGGGCCGCGCCGTCGCGCAGGTTGGGGGCGATCTCGGCGTTGTAGATGCCGCGCTGCAGTTCGTCGGGCGCCAGCACCATCAGGGCGTCGGCCCACCTGGCGGCCTCGGCCACGCTCATCACCTTCAGGCCGTCGGCCTCGACCTTGCGGGCGGTGGCGGAGTCGGGCCGCAGGGCGACGGCGACGGTCTTCACCCCGGAGTCGCGCAGGTTCAGGGCGTGAGCCCGCCCTTGCGAGCCATAGCCTACAATCGCGATCTTCTTGTCCAGAATGCGGGCGAGGTCGGCGTCGCGATCATAATAGACGCGCATGGGCGGTCTCCTTTGGACAAGACGGGCGCAGGGCCGCTCGACGCCTGCGCGGAAGTGCGCCGCACAAAGGGGAAATTTCCCGCCGCGTCAAGCAAGGCCGGCCCTCCGACAGGCTCGCCGGAGGGCCCGTCGCCCTACCAGAAGAGGGTGTAGGCCACCTGGACGATGCGTCCGGTCCACAGGTCCACCAGCACGGCGTCGCGGCCCAGCCGCACCCAGGAGAAGCCCAGGGGAGGGACCGGCAGGCCATAGGACCACCAGCTTTCGATCCGGTGGCGCGGCGTCCACCAGGTCCAGGGCAGGACCTCGCCATGGGACCAGCGGCGCGGGACATAGCCCGGCGGCGGGACCCAGGGGCCGCCCCGATAGCGATAGGACGGGATCCAGACCGGCGGGTACCAGCGGGGGTCATAGTGCGGCGGCGGGCGGCGGCTCTTGTGGCGGTCATACCCGGAGTGGCGACCGTAGGAGTCGTAGCCGCGCCATCCCCAGCCGCCATGGCCATAGTGAGGACCACGCCAGTCGTGGCGGTCGGAGTCGGCATGGCCCCGGTCGCGACGCCGGTGGTCGTCCCGCCGGTCGCGGTCGCTGCGGTCCGGAGACGGCTGCGTCTCCGGCGGCGGCGGCGGGGCCTGCCTCTCCCGCGGCCGGCCATAGCGGTCCCAGGCCTCCGGCTTGCGGTCGGACCGGGGCGCCGGCGGGGCTGCAGGCGGCGGGGCGACGAAGGGCGCCGACGACTCGTCCAGGGGCTCGCCCCGGGGATCAAAGCGCTGGCTCTCGCCCCGCGGAGGCTGGAAGGCGGTGTCGACCGGGGCCGGCGCCTCGGCGGCGTCGAACTCCTGGGCCCGGACCGGGGACCCTGCGCCCAGCCCCAGCAGCAGGGCGGGAATCAGGGCGTGAGCCATGAGGAACGGACCGGCGGCCTTGCGGTTCATGGTGCTTGCCTCCTTGGGCCGGGGCGGTGCGCGCCCCGGGCGGTTGTCGCCCCCGCACGCATCACATTAGGAAGGGCAAGCTGAACCGCGCTTGAACGCGCCAGACCCGAGGATCGAAGGAATGCCCGCCCTGCCCCAGGATGTCGTCGGCTACTGGCGCAACGCCGGTCCCCGGCGCTGGTTCCGCAAGGACTCCGCCTTTGACGAGGCCCTTCGCCTGCGCTTCGAGCCGGTCCATTTCGCCGCCGCCCGGGGCCAGTACGACGACTGGGCCTATGAGGCCGAGCCCGCCCTGGCGCTGATCCTCCTGCTCGACCAGTTTCCTCGCAACCTGTTCCGCGACACGGCCCACGCCTTCGCCACCGACGGCAAGGCCCGGAAGATAGCCCGCCTGGCCCTTCGCCGGGGCCTTGACCTGCAGGTGGAGACGGACCTTCGGCACTTCGTCTACATGCCCCTCGAACGCTCGGAAGACCCGGTCGACCAGGCCGACTGCGTACGCCTGATCCAGGCCCTTTGCGCCGAGACCGGGGATGCCGAGCTGCTCCGCTTCGCCGAGATGCACCGCGACATCATCGACCGCTTCGGCCGCTTTCCCCATCGCAACGCCGCCCTGGGCCGGGAGAGCACGCCGGCCGAGCTGGCCTTCCTCGCCGATGGCGGATTCGCGGGATGACGGGAACCGTACAAGGCGTCTAGGGTTGGGGTGGAGAGACTCACCCATGAATGCCCCGGCGCTCATCGACGTTACAGACCAGGCTGGCCAGGCCCTGGAGCAGCCCTATCTCGACCTGCTGGCGGACATCCTGGCCAACGGCGTCGACCGGCCGGACCGCACCGGCGTCGGCACGCGGGGGGTCTTCGGCCGTCAGATGCGCTTTGACCTGTCCCGCGGCTTTCCCCTGCTGACCACCAAGACCCTGCACCGGCGCTCCATCGTGGTGGAGCTGATCTGGTTCCTGCGCGGCGAGACCAACGTCCGCTGGCTGCAGGAGCGCGGGGTCAGCATCTGGGACGAATGGGCCGACGCCGAGGGCGAGCTGGGGCCGGTCTATGGCCGTCAATGGCGCTCCTGGGCCGCCCCGGACGGCCGCGTCATCGACCAGATGGCCGCCCTGGTGGAGGGGCTGAAGCGCAGTCCCGAGAGCCGCCGGCACATCGTCACCGCCTGGAACCCGGCGGACGTGGACGACATGGCCCTGCCCCCCTGCCACTGCCTCTTCCAGTTCCACGTGGCCAATGGGCGGCTGTCCTGCCAGCTCTACCAGCGCTCGGCCGACGTCTTCCTGGGCGTGCCCTTCAACATCGCCTCCTACGCCCTTCTGACCCACATGGTGGCGGCGGTGACGGGGCTGGAGGCCGGCGACTTCGTCCACACCCTGGGCGACGCCCACCTCTACCTGAACCACCTGGACCAGGCCCGCGAGCAGCTGACGCGCACGCCCCTGCCCCCGCCCCGGCTCGAGCTGGCGCCTCGGGACGACCTCTTCGCCTTCGAGCCCGGCGACGTGAAGTTCAAGGGCTACAAGGCCCACCCGGCCATCTCCGCCCCCATCG
>JBJTEN010000274.1:0-7300 GCA_046092925.1 Phenylobacterium sp.
GCTGCCCTCCAGCTTGAACATGGAGGACACGGCCCCGAGGGTCTCGCCGGTCACCCGGGCCCCGAAGACCCGCAGCTCGGTGGCGTTCAGGGTGTCGACCTTGATCTGCATCTCGGCCAGCTTGCGCCGGAAGGCGGGATCGTCGACCAGCCGGCCGCCGCCGTCGGAGGCCTGCAGGGTGGCGATGCGCTTCACCTTCTCCAGCTGGTGGGTCAGGCCGGGCGCATAGGGATTGCCGCGCTCGAACTGCAGCAGGTACTTGGCATAGGTCCAGCCCTGGCCCTCCTCGCCGATCCGGTTGGAGATCGGGACGCGCACGTTCTCGACGCAGACCGGGTGGCTCGCCTGCTCGCCCTCGGCGGGCCCGTCCAGGGTCGGCAGGGGGACGATGGAGATGCCGGGGGTCTTCATGTCCAGCAGCAGGAAGCTGATGCCCATCTGGCGGATGGCCTCGTTCGAGGTCCGCACCAGGCAGAACATCCAGTCCGCCCACTGGGCGTAGGTGGTCCTGATCTTCGAGCCGTTGAGGACATAGTGGTCCCCGTCCCGCTCGGCCTTGAGCGAGAGGGAGGCCAGGTCCGAGCCCGAGCCCGGCTCGGAATAGCCCTGGCACCACCAGACGTCGGTGGAGAGGATCTTTGGCAGGTGCTCGGCCTTCTGCTCCGGGGTGCCGAAGGCCATGACCACCGGGGCGCACATGGTCAGCCCCATGTTCGAGGTCGAGGGCGCGCCGGCCAGGGCCATCTCCATCTCGAAGATGTACTTGCGGCTGTGGCTCCAGCCCGTGCCGCCGTATTCCGCCGGCCAGTCCGGGGCGATCCAGCCCTTGTCATGCAGGCGCTTGAGCCATCGGACCTGGCCGGCCTTGTCGATGTGGGCGTTCTTCGACTGGGCCATGCGCGCGCGCATGTCCTCGTCAAAGGCCTCCTCGATGAAGGCGCGAACCTCGTCCCGGAAGGCGAGGTCTTCCTTGCTGAAAGCCAGGTCCATGGTTCCGTCTCCCGGTCAGACGCCGTCGAGGTATTCGATCTCGGGCCGGCCGCCCATGCAGGGGCCCATCTTGGGACCCGCCGCCTAGAAGTACTCCGTGCCGCCGTGATGCTTCAGGGCCGCCTCGTCGGCGTAGAGCTCCAGCACCTTGTAGACCTGCGGGTTCGAGCGGCTGCGGGTCAGCTGGTAGGCGTGGCAGCCGGGCTCGTTGGCCCGCACCTGCTTGGCCAGCTCGGTGAAGATGGCCTCGAACTCCGCGTTCTTGCCTTCCGCTACGGTCAGGGTCGCGATGACGCCGATCATTCCGTTTCCTCCGTTTGTTTGAGGATGCGGACGGTAGAGGCGGCCCCGGCGGGCGGCAAGCCCCGCCGCAGCGTCACCCTGCGGGAAATCAGCGGTCGGAAGCGTCCCGCTCCGTCCAGCCATAGGCGACCCATTGATGGCCGCCCACCCGCCTGGCCTCGATCACGCCGTCGTCCGCCATCGGCCCGGCCGCCTGTCTCGCAGGCGCGCGGCGAAGCCGCCCCGTGACGGCGGCGACGCACAGGAGAACGCCGCCGACGATCGCCGCGACCACGACGGGGGCCGCCGCGAACACGGCCGCCACGGCCGCCAGCAGCAGGCCGACGACCGCCGCAAGGATCGCCAGAACAATCTTGGGACCCCGAAGGGTGGGGCTGGACCTCAGGTCGACCCGGATCATTTCTTCCTCTGTCACGGCCGCCCGGGAACCGGGCCCGACCCTGGATGACATGTTGGGCCGGCGGGCGGTCCCGTCAACGGGAATCGGAAGAAATCAGGCAAGAGGAACAGGATGCCGGCGGATCAGGCGCCGGAGCGCAGCGGCCCGGGGTATCCGCACGGGGACTTTGGACGGCGCGCCCATGGCGCACACGCCACCCATCGATATCCTCGGAGCGACGTCCGCCGCTCCCTGGCCTTACCGATGCGCCCCTCCGACATGCCCGGCGATGTCCGAGAGCCGGGCGGCCATGAAGCGGGCCCGCAGCCGGACGGGGTCCGCCAGACGCACCGCCTTGAGGAGTTCAACCCCCGGCCAGGCGTCAGGGTCCAGCCGCAGGGCCGCCTTCAGCGCCCGGACCGCAGCCTTCGGTCCGCTGGACGCCGCCATGTCAAACACTTCCAGGGCCACTGCAGGGGGCAGGTGGTCGCAGAGCGCGGGGGTCCAGCATTCGTCGAAATAGAGCCGCCGCGCCGCCACAGGGCTAAGCCGCCGGTGGAGGGGAGCCGGGCGCCGGGGCGTCGTCTCGAAGGTCAGATCGCCGGCATCGATCTCCTCGCCTAGGCCGCGGGGATCCTCCAGCAGGCCCCCCTCCCGGGCGACCAGCGCCTCGAAGGCGAGGTCGAAAAGGCTCTTCGCCAGTCCCGGATCCGAAGAAACCATCCCGTGCAACTCGGCGAAGTCGGAAGGCTCACCGAGCCGGTCTCCTAGACACATCTGTCCCCCCCCTTTTTCCGGCTCCGGGGAGCCTTCGCACCGCCCAGGCTCTGCACCCTGCACCCGGCGGCCCCGTTTCCCGAAGGAAAAGCCCGTGAGGCGTCGTGAGTAACGCGTGATTTTTCCGTGAGTTGACGCGTCCCGCTGCAAGGGCGAACCTGCACCGGTCCGAAATTCGTCTCAGGTCGCAGCCGCTCGGGGACCTCATGAACACGAGATCGCGCGCCTGGCTGGCGATCGCCGTCGCCGCGCTCCTGGCCCCTCTCCCGGCCCGGGCCTTCGATCCCTTCCCGGTCGCCGGCGGCCCCGGGGAACACACGCGGCTGCTGGAAGCCGCTCTCGGCTGCGGCGGACAAGACCGGCCGGACTGCTGGACACCACCCGCCTTGGACAGGCTCCAGCCAGCCCTTCGCCGGCCCGACATCACCGCCATCACGGTCTGGAACCCGGCCCATTGCGACGGCGGCGATCCCCCAGCGGGCGGCGGATCGGCTGGTGGACTCCCGCGGCGTCGCCAAGCGTGTGAGAGGGACCTGCGGGACCTTCCTGCTGGGGGATCCTGACGCCCTCTGCGCCGTCGACCACCATTTCGGCCGCGCCCTGCACGCCGCACAGGACTTCTACTCCCACACCAACTGGACGGACCGGCCGCTTCCGGCCGCAGAGGTCTCGCTGCGCCGTCCGCAGGGCCTGGGGGGAACGGGGCCCATCCCATGGCTGGCCCCTCAGGACGCCGGGCCGCCGCCGGCCGGTCTGATGTCCGGCTGCTTCACCTTTTTCCCCGAAAGTCTCTTCTGCCGGGGGCGGACCCGTCACGAAGACCTGAGCAAGGACCGCCGGAAAGGGCCTGAAACGCCCCCGGTCGGCGCCACGCCGCGCGGCGCGGTCGATGGCAACTTCATCCGCGCCTTCGACGCCGCCGCCGGTGAAACCGCCCGGTTGTGGACCGAGATGGAAGCCCGTCTTCTGGTCGAGTACGGCCAGACCCGGGGCCGGGCCATGGCCTGCCTCATCCGGGGCGATAAACGCGCAGAGTGCATGGGATCAGGACCGCCCCGAGGTTGAGGGCGATCCGCCGGACCGGCGGGAAAATCGCCGGCGGAACCTCCGCGCCTAACCCCGCACCCCCGCCATCTCCATACGTTCGCGCCGGATGGCGTCGTAGGCGGCGTTGAGGGCGGAGGCCTTGGCGTGGGCGATATCGAGGTATTCCTCAGGAAGTCCCATGGCGCGCACCCGGTCCGGATGCGCCTCGGCGATGCGGCGGCGCCAGAGCGCGCGGAGGTCCTCGTCCGAGACATCGCGCGGGGCGTCCAGCACCAGGTAGGGATCATCCTCGGGGCGACCCAGGTGGATGGCGCGAATGCGTCGGAAGGACAGCGGGCCGAAACCGAAGAGTTCGGCAACCCGCTCCAGATAGGCGTCCTCCTCCTCGGAGATCGCGCCGTCGGCGGCTGCGATGTGGAACAGGCCGTCCAGGACGTCTTCGAGGAGGGTGGGACAGTTGCGATAGCGACGGGCCAGCTGGCGGGCGTAGCCCTCGAAGCCGTGGGTGGTCTGGCGAGCCAGCTCATAAAGACGCTGGACGTTTCGCTCTGCTGCGGCCTCGGGAGAGAAGACCTCGGCGAAGGCGTCGAACTCCGAAACCCGGGCCCGACCGTCCGCCTTGGCCAACTTCGCGCCCAGGGCGGTCACCGCTGTCGAGAAGGCCGGGTCTGCGCCGGGCGGCCCGGGCGGACAATCGCAGTCGCCTTCTTCCGGCCGACGAACGGCCAGGGCCGCAATCCTGTTCCAGAAACCCATGACGCCTTCCCAAGCCGGGCCGATCGCACTGCGATCCGCCTATTCAAACCCATCCCCCACGGAAAGGTTTACACTGTTATCTGCCCGGGAGATCGTTACGTTTTCGACAGATGGCGCGTCCTGAATCCCAGGGAGCGGGGAAGCGCAGGGGCGGCGGGCCCTCATCTTGCTTAACGCGACCTTAACGGAAGAACGCCCACCCTTGTCCCAAGGTTTCAGGGAGCCCTGCATTGCGCGCACTCACCGAGATTCGGGGGCTCAAATACCCGGACGAGTTTGCTGTCCGTCACTTCTTCAAGCGCGGGCTCGCCGCCCGTCCCGGCGCCGTTCTCGAACTGGGTTGCGGCGTGGGCAACAACCTGTCACTCTACGCCGCCTATGGCTGGACCTGCACGGGCGTGGACTTCGACGAGGCGGCCCTGGCCGACGCCCGCTGGAATCTCGGGGAGGCCGTCAGCCTGATGAAGGCTGACCTCTCCCTGGGCCCACCGCCCGTCACGGGGCCCTTCCAGGCGCTCATCATTCCAAACCTCCTCTGCTACCTGACGCTGGAGCAGGCGAAGGCCGTCCTGACGGGCCTCCGACCCGCCCTGGACAGGGACTGCGAGGTGTTCGTCCGCACCCGGCTGATCGACGACTATCGGTATGGTCGCGGCGAGCAGACAGAGCCTGACGGCTTCATCCTGAACACACCCGAAACCGGCGAGAAGGGTCTCTTCAACCGCTTCTATACCGCTGCGGGCCTCGTGGAACTGCTGGAAACGACCCTTGGTCTCAAGGACCGGGACGAGTTCCACATTCGCTTCGACAACCGTCAGCTTGGGGTGCGGGTGCCCTCCAACAGCGATCTCGTGGTTTGGGGGACGGCCCCGTGAACAAGGTCCGCATCGTCGGCGGCGGACTCACCGGGATCCTCGCCGCCTTCGAGGCGCATCGCCTGGGCTGCCGGGACATCGAACTGCACGAGCGGCTCGAAAACCTTGGCGGCGTCGCCCTGCCGCGTCAGACCGACGGGCTCGAACTGCGGGACGGTTGCCTCTATTTCGGTCCGCAGGGTGACGCGGTGCGAAGCGCCCTGGAGGCCCATGGGATCATCTTCCGCGACTTCGACAATCGTTTCGGCTCCGTCAGTGCCGGTCCCGGCGGCGGCCTCCTCGTCGGCCAGGAGTTTGGCGGACCCGTGCTTGAGCATGGGGAGATCGAAGTCACCGGCCCCTTTGGCGCGACCCTGGGCTCCCGCCTCGCCGCCTATCCGGCCGGTATCCGGACCGACCTGGAAACCTATGTGCGATGGCACCTCGACGGCGCCGATCCGGCTGGCGTCCACGAGAGCGCCGCGATACCTCTGGCCATCAACCGGGTATACCCGGTCGGTGCCGACCTCGACGCCATGGTCGCCCTGAAGCGGACCGAGCCCCTTTACGATGAGCTCTACGCCATCCCCCGGAGTCTCTGGGGTCGCACCGTCAACCTCGTCGCCTCACTTCCCGCCGAGGGATTCAACATCCTGTTCCGGGATCTTCGAAAGCGTCTCGGTGACCTCGGCGTCACAGTGAACACGACCTCCCTGGTCTCCCCCCGCCAGGCTCTCCGGCAGTGTGAGGACGGCGAGGTGTTGGTATGGGCCGCGAGCCCGACGCCGCTCTTCAAGGCCGCAGGCCTCGCCACGCCGCCTTTGCTGAAGAAGAGTTTCACCATCTACAGCTTCAAGGCCGGCTTCGAAGGCCCCCTGCCCTTCTACGTCCAGAATTTCACCGCAAGAGGCGCTGTCTTCCGCGCCTATCTTTACGAGAGCTGCGGCGAAACCATCCTGGCCGCAGAGTGCGTGCGGGAGGACGAGGAGTCGTCACTCAGGGCGGATCTGGCGAGGCTTACCGAACCCTTCGGCGCCTTGAAGCTGGGTCCGATGATCGCAGCGATGAACCAGCCGCGCTGGATCTACCACTCGGCCGCGTCGGTCGAGGGCTTGATGACGCTGCGTCAGAAACTCTCCGCCCAGACCGAAGGTCGCTTTGTCGCAGGCGCCTGGGAGCCCTATTCCAAGGCCGAGAAACTGGCGGAGGTGAACGCATCCCTCGCAGCAGCCCTGGGCGCGGCCCGGCAGGGAGACAGGGCCGCGTGACCACCGCAGCGATCATGCAGCCGACCTATCTGCCCTATCTCGGCTACTTCCATCTCATCGCGGCCTCCGATGTGTTTGTCTTCCTCGACAACGTCCAGTTCGCCCGGCGGTCCTGGCAGTCGCGCAACCGGATCATGACGCGGGACGGCGAGCGCATGCTCACGGTTCCGACGCGCAAGACCGATCGAGATGCGCTGATCTGCGACATCGAGATCGCCACCGATACGCCCTGGTGGGACAGGCACCTGTCCACCGTACGCCACGCCTATGCGGGCCGGCCGGGCTTTCGAGACGGCGTCGCCTTTCTCGCCGAGCATCTGGCGGTTGTTCCTGGCCAGAAGCTGGCCGACCTCAACATTGCGATCATCGAGGCCACCGCCCGGCGGCTGGGACTTCGGACGCGCTTTGCGCGGGCCTCGGCCCTGGTCCGCCCCGGGCATCGCTCGGATCATCTGCTGGCGATCTGTCGGGCGGTCGGCGCTACGGACTACCTCTCGCCGATGGGCAGTCACGACTACATGGAGGATGACGGGGTCTTCGCCGCTGCGGCCTTCCCCGTCAGGTTTCAGGGCTTTGTGGAAGTCCCCTACCCCATGGGTGGCGGCGAGTTTGTCCCCTACATGGCCTTCATCGACGCCCTGATGAATGTCGGGTGGGATGGCCTGCGCGAGATTCTCGATCGGATGCTCGCAGCCGCAGCGCCGTCGGCGACGGCGGCGCGGCCCTAGAGCGGGATGTGTTTTAGCGGAATCTGGATTCTCAAATCGGGTCTGATGTGATTCACCCTTGCTGCTGGAGGAGGTCAGCAAGGATGGCGGCTCCGTATTCCATGGATCTTCGCGAACGGGCTTTGGCGCGCAAGGCGGCTGGAGAGACCAACCGAGAGATAGCGGCGGGGCTGCATATCTCGCCCTCCTGCGTTTCAA
>JBJTEN010000275.1:0-2569 GCA_046092925.1 Phenylobacterium sp.
GGGGCGGGCGGGCCGACCGGATCCTGATGGCCGCCCCGGTCCAGCCTGCAGACCTAGAGCGGCTTTTCGCCGCCTCCATCGTGCGCGAGGCGCGGGTCGAGCCGGGTCCCTCGGGCCGGCTCCGGGCCGTCCGCATCGAACGGATCGGCCGGCTGGTGCTGCGGGAGACCCTGGACGAGGCGCCCTCGGCGGACCTGATCCGCGCCGCCCTGCTGGACCAGGTGCGTGCGGACGGCGTTGCGGGCCTGCCGTGGGGCGAGGCGGGGCGGGCGCTGCGGGCCCGGGCGGACTTCCTGCGCGGACTTGGAGAGGCCGACGCGCCGGACCTCGGTGACGCGGCCCTGCTGGAGGATCTCGACGCCTGGCTGGGCCCGGCCCTTGCGGGGCTGCGAAGCCTCTCGGACCTGTCACCGGCCCGGCTGGAGGGCGCGCTTGCCGCCCACCTTGGCCACGCCGCCCAGAGACGCCTCGACGCCCTGGCGCCGGCGCGCTGGACCGCCCCTACGGGCAACAGCTTCGCCATCGACTACGCCGCGCAGGGCGGCCCCCGGGTCGAGGTGAGGGTGCAGGAGGTCTTCGGCCTGTCCACGCATCCGGCGGTCGCGCATGGCCGGGCGCCCCTGACCCTGGCCCTGACGTCGCCGGCGCACCGGCCGATCCAGACCACCCGCGACCTGCCGGGTTTCTGGCGCGGGTCCTGGCGTGAGGTGCGGGCTGAGATGCGGGGCCGCTACCCCCGCCATGTCTGGCCTGAAGATCCGGCCTCTGCCACACCGACGGCACGTGCAAAACCGCGCGGAACCTGAGCCAGATCAGGCGGTTACGGCAGAGATCATGATGCCCGCGGCGACCGCGAGGTTGAGGCTGTCGGCCCGGCCTCGCATGGGTATCTTGACGTTGACGTCGCACAGGGCGGCCATGTCCGGGGTCAGGCCCTGCTGCTCGTTACCCAGCAGGACGAGGGTCGGACGGCGGTAGGCGGCCTCTGCGTGGGAGACGGTGGCCGACAGGAGCGTCCCGACCACGGAGCCGGGCCAGCCGGCCCGCCAGGCGGCGAAGGCGGCCTCATCCGTCTGGACGATGGGCAGGGCGAAGATCGAGCCCATGGTCGCCCGGACCGCCTCCACGGAATAGGGGTCGCAGCACTCGCCCACCAGGATGACGGCGCCGCAGCCGGCGGCGTCGGCGGTCCGGATCACCGTCCCGAGATTGCCGGGGTCCCGGACCCTGTGCAGGGCGACCCAGCCCGTCGCGCTTGCGGGTTTCAGGGCGTCGAGGGGGGTAAAGGCCTGTCGGAACACGCCGATCACCGCCTGCGGATTGTCTCGTCTGGAAACCTTGGCGAGGATGTCCCGGGTGACCTCGACCACCTGTCCGCCGGCCCTGAGAGTTGCTGTCCGAGCCCTTTCCAGAAGCGGGTGAGACGCCGCTTCCGGTCCGAATAACAAGACCTCTGGAAAGCGATCGAGATCAATAGCTTCGAGGATAAACTTAAGACCTTCCGCGACGAACTGGCCCGTCTCGTCGCGGGTCTTGCCCTGGTGCAGGGCGCGCACCGACTTGACCAGGGGATTGGTCAGGGAGGTGACAAGGCGGGACGAGGGGGTCATGCCGTCCAGCGGGCGAAGAAGCTCATGCCGATTTCTCTCGGACGCGCGCTCTCGGCCAGAACCAGCTCCCCCCAGGAAATGCTCCCGCCCCGACCCGTCAGGCGGTCGGCCAGCAGTCCTGAGAGGGCGGCTCCGGAAATCCGCTCGGCATAGGCGTTGAGCAACAGAAACCGGGCGTCCGGACCCAGCAGCCTTGCGCAGTTCGCCGCCAGGTCCGGCAGGTCGTCGAAGAGTCTCCAGACCTCCCCGTCAGGGCCGCGGCCATATTTCGGAGGGTCGAGGATGATGCCGTCATAGGTCGCGCCGCGCCGGATCTCGCGCTGGACGTACTTGCGGGCGTCTTCGCAGATCCAGCGGATGGGACGGTCCTGAAGACCGGAGAGCGTTGCATTCTCCCGGGCCCAGCCGATGGCCTTGCGTGAGGCGTCGACATGGGTGACCTGGGCCCCAGCCGCTGCACAGACCAGGCTAGATACGCCGGTATATCCAAAGAGATTCAAGATATTGAGAGCGCGACCTGAAGTTCGGACCACCTGATCCAGCCACTCCCAGTTGGCGGCCTGCTCGGGGAAAAAGGCCAGATGCCGGAAGGGCGTGAAGCGACCATTGAAGCGGACGGCCCCCCATCCCGAGACCCAGGGTTCGATCGCCCCGTCGAGGAATCGCCAGCGTCCTGCGTCTTCCTCGTCCGCAGGATCGAAGACGGCGTCGGCCGTATTCCACAGGGCATCGGGCTGTCCCGGAGACCAGAGGCATTGAGGTTCGGGTCGCACCACAGTGCGATGCCCGTACCGCTCCAGCTTTCGACCCCGGCCGGAGTCAATCAGGTCATAGTCCGACCAGCCACGTGTCCGCAGGACCGTCGGCCCAGGCTCGATCTTGGGCGAACGGGAGGTCTTCCTCTCCGTCATGGCGGGGTCTCCTCCGGCGTCTGCCCAGGTCCGGCCCCTGCGTTGGCG
>JBJTEN010000276.1:0-2968 GCA_046092925.1 Phenylobacterium sp.
TGACCCGGCCATCCACGCCCGGACCCGACCGGGCTCGGCGGAAGGCCAGCCGGTCTTCGACGCCCTTGAGCAGGCGCGGATCGAGGCCGTCGGCGCCAACGCCCTGGGCGGGGTCAAGGCCAACCTGAAAGCCATGCACGAGGCCGCCTGGGCGCGCCGGCCCTTCAATCCCATCGAGGCTCAAGCCAACCCGCCGATGGCGGACATTGTCTCCCTGCTGGTGCGCGAGCGCCTGACCGGGGTGGAGCCGCCGGTGAACGCGCGCCCGCTGGTCGACATGTACCGCGCCGAGATCGAGGCCCGGGGCGGCGAGACCCTGGACAAGCTGGGCGAGGTCATCGGCGACCAGAAGGCCTTCGGCCGCCTCGCCCGCAGCCTGCTGCGCGACCTGTCCATGGGCGATGACCTGACCGACGCGCCTGACCAGGCCGACCAGCAGGAAGAGGACGGCGACGAAGGGGAGTCCGAGGCCAGCGAGCAGGGCGAGGAGGGCGAGGGCGAGGCCCAGTCCCCACAGCAGACGAGCCTTGATGACGGCGAGTCCACCCATCGCGAGAGCGAAGACGCCGACAGCCAGCTCACCGAGGCGATGGAGGACCCCAACGCCGAGGACATGGACGAGCCCCCCGAGATGGGCGAGGGCGACCAGCCCGCAAGGCCCGAGATCAAGGGCGAAGGCAAGGTTCCGACCTACAAGGTTTTCACCACCGCCCACGACGAGGTGGTGGCCGCGGAGGAACTCTGCGAGGCCGAGGAGCTGACGCGCCTGCGCGCCTATCTCGACCAGCAGCTGGCCAGCTTGTCCACCGTGGTCTCGCGGCTCGCCAACAAGCTCCAGCGCAAGCTAATGGCCCAGCAGAACCGGTCCTGGACCTTCGACCTCGAGGAAGGGATCCTCGACGTGGCTCGCCTGACCCGCGTCATCGTCGACCCCACCGCCTCCCTCGCCTTCAAGGAGGAGGAGGACACCGAGTTCCGCGATACGGTGGTCAGCATCCTCATCGACAATTCCGGGTCCATGCGCGGCCGCCCGATCATGGTGGCGGCGGTCTGCGCCGACATCCTGGCGCGCACGCTGGAGCGCTGCGGGGTCAAGACCGAGGTGCTCGGCTTCACCACCCGGGGCTGGAAGGGCGGCAGTTCCCGCGAAGACTGGCTGAAGGCCGGCAAGCCGGCCGCGCCCGGCCGGCTGAACGACCTGCGGCACATCATCTACAAGGCCGCGGACGCCCCCTGGCGGCGGGCCAGACGCAATCTTGGCCTGATGATGCGCGAAGGCCTGCTGAAGGAAAACATCGACGGCGAGGCCCTGATGTGGGCGCACCAGCGCCTGATAGGCCGGCCGGAGGCCCGTCGCATCCTGATGGTGATCTCCGACGGCGCGCCGGTGGATGACTCGACCCTGTCGGTGAACTCCGGACACTATCTCGAGAAGCACCTGCGCGAGGTGATCGCCGAGATCGAGGGCAAGAGCCCGGTCCAGCTGATCGCCATCGGCATTGGCCACGACGTCACCCGCTATTACCGGCGAGCCGTGACCATCGTCGATGTCGAGCAGCTGGCGGGGGCTATTGTCGATCAGCTGGCCGAGCTCTTCGACGAGGAGCCCCGCAAGGCCAATCGTCGGACCGCCGGCCTGCTGGCCCCGCCCCCGCACACCCAGGGCCCGGACGGCCCGGCGCGGCGCTCGACCTTCAAGGAAGTGCGAAAGGCGGTCCTGTGAGGCGCGTCCTGCTGGTCGCCGCCCTGGCCTTCCTGGCGACAGCCTGCGCCGACCGCTCCGTGCGGGCGACGGGACCTGTCCAGGCCGGCCCCTGGGTGACCGTCGTGGCGGAGCCTGTCGCCGCAGACCCGACCCGGCCAGAGCGGACCGAATTCGGCCGGTTCCGCTATGCGGGCGGACTGGCCCTGACCGCGACCGACAGCAACCGGCTCCATGGTCTCTCCGACATCCGGCTGCTGCCGGACGACCGCCTCCTGGGTGTGACCGACGAAGGCGACCTCTTCGAGGCGCGCCTGCGCCTCGACCCGGAGGGAAGGCTGGCGGGCCTCGACCGCGCGCGCATCACCCCCTTGCAGGGCGAGGGCGGCGGACCCCTGGGCGGTAAGCTCGAGGCCGACGCCGAAGGGCTGGCTCTCCTGCGCGACGGATCCCGACTCGTCAGCTTCGAGCAGCGCCATCGCATCCTTCTTTATCCGGCCGATGGACAGCCGCCGCGCGCCGTGAACAGCCCGCAGGCGAGTTTCCCGCCGAATGGCGGCCTGGAGGCTCTATCGGCGGATCCCGCGCGCGGGCCTGACGCCTGGCTGGCCGGGGGAGAGGAATCCGGGGAGCTTTGGAGCTGCACCCTCCGGACGCCCTGTCGATCGCTCGGCCCCCTCCCGAAACCCTTCGAGTTCGGACTCGTCGCCGTCACGCCCCTGCCTGACGGCGGCCTCGCCTACATGATCCGGGCCTGGGACCCGGTACGGGGATCCCGCATCGCCCTCATCCTCCGCGACGCCGCCGGGAGGGAAGTGGACCGGCTGGAGCTGGCCCGGCCGCTGACTACGGACAATTTCGAAGGCTTTGACATCCTGCCCGGGAAGAACGGCGGCCTCAGGTTCCTGCTGGCCTCGGACGACAACTTCTCGACCGAGCAGCGGACACTGCTCCTGGCCTTCGACTGGAAGCCTTGAGCGGCGGCCGGCCCCCTCAGGGGATGAGGACGGCCTTCACGCACACGCCCTGATGCTGTTCGGCGATGGCGCGGTCGATCTCGGCCAGGGGATAGGTGCGGATCATGCGGTCGAAGGGCAGGCGCCCGGCCTTGTAGTGCTCGACCAGCTGAGGGATGAAGACGCCAGGGTCGGCGTCGCCCTCGATGATGCCCTTCACGGTGTGACCGAAGGTGATGATCTGGCCAGATCATCACCTTCGGTCACACCGTGAAGGGCATCATCGAGGGCGACGCCGACCCTGGCGTCT
>JBJTEN010000277.1:0-4117 GCA_046092925.1 Phenylobacterium sp.
ACTCGTTCTGATCGAGGGGCCCACGGCCTGAGTTTCCTTGAGCGCCGGCGCGAAAGCGCCGGCGCTTTTCCTTTGGGGGATGGACCGGGGCGACGGTCTGCGCCCTTCCGTACGGCGGATGGCGCCCCTCGCGCCTTCCGACGCCGGGCGCAGCCGCATCCGGGGGAACGCCTCCCGCGAGGTGCAGCTTCAGGAGCGATTTCGGATCGCCGGGCGGTCGGCGCATGGGGCGCCGGTTGCACGGCGGCCGCGGCCCTGTGGTCCTGACCATGGAATGGCTGGTCCCGTCTCCGGCCAGGCTTCCCGGGGCCTAGCTCCAAGCCACGGCCGGGGACGATCATCGCCCCGCCGCCGCGGGTCCGCCGTCCTCAGGGGCTGGGCCGCGACTCCGGCCATGGGTCAGGAGAGCGCTTCTGGTGAGTGTCGGAAAGAAAAAGGGTCCCCGGCGAACCGTGGACCCTGGGTCTCAGCAGATCCAGTCTGGTCGGATCAGAAGCGGTACTGCACTTCCAGACCGAAGATCCGCGGGGGCGTCAGCTCGAAGTTCCGCGCGCCGTTGAGGTACTTGTCCGACGGCACCGTGGAGCTGTTGTTGCGCTGTGAGGCTGCAACCGCCGCAGCGTAACCATCCGTATCGAACGCGTTCTTGACGTAGGCGATGAGGGTGTACTTGCCGCCGGTCGGCATCCAAAGGGCGCGCAGGTCGACCGGGTCCCATGACTCAGTCGAATTGTACTCCCGCGAGAAGACGTTCGCGTAGGACTTCGAGCGGTAGAGATAGCTGGCCCCAGAGATGATGTTCCCGGCATCGGTCTCGAAGGTGTAGGTGCCGTTGACGGCCACCTTCTGCTCCGGCGCCTGGGGCAGGTCATTCCCGACAATGCTGACGGCCCCGGTATTGACGTTGTCGTTCACGTCGACCAGCAGACCCCTCTTTGTGATGTTGGTCGGGTTCCAGCCGTAATCCAGCGTCAGGCGGAGGGGATCCACCGGCCGCCAGATGCCGCTGAACTCCACCCCGTAGGACTCCGATTTGTCGATGTTCACGAACTGGGTGACGTTCGTCGCGCCCACCCGGACGGCCACCGGAGCCTGGAGGTCACGATAGTCCAGGTAGAAGGCCGCCAGGTTCAGCTGGAACCGTTCAAAGTCCTTCTTGAACCCGATCTCGTAGGAGTTGACGATTTCCTCGTCCGCCTTCGGCGCGGCGAGGAAGCCGCCGGCCGAGAAGCCGAACGCCTTGTAGCCGCGGCTGTAGCGGGCGTAGGCCATCGTCTCGCTATCGGGTTCCCACTGGACGCCGAGGGTCCCGGTGACGGCGTTGGAGGAGCCGTCGAGGTTCCGGCGGGCGATACCCGTGGCCGGATCGATCACATACTGGCGCACCACCCCATTGGTGGTGATGCCGGGGGAGCTGACGCCCGGGATCAGGCCATTGGTGCTCTTCGGCGCGAGGGAGTCGGTGAGGTCCATGGCGCCGTTGCCGAGGCCGTTCAGACCGGCGAGGGCCGGGATCCCGAAAACGGGGGCGAGCTTCGCCACGGAGTTCAGGTCGCCGAGCAGGCTACCCCAGTTCGCCGCCGTACCCGGGCGAAAAGCGCCGAGACCCAGGGCCGGGTAGAGGCCGGGGTAGCAGGCGTCCGAGTTGCAGACGATGCGACGGAACTCCGTCCCGAACTTGTTGTCCTGCGTGTAGCGCAGGCCGGCGGAGAACAGGCCGCCGATCGTCCCGCAAATCGACCCCGGATTCAGAGGAATCTGGTACGACTTGACGCTCGTGGCGTCCGTGTCGCCGTACAGGTCGTAATTGTACTCCTGGTACCCGCCGACATACTTCACGTCGATCGACGGGAAGTGATAGACGAAGTTGGTCGTGAACGAGTTCACATTGCTCAAGCGGACCCGCTGGGGGATGTTCGTATTGAAGGTCCGGTTGTCCACCAGCGCCGGGTTCGAGGTCGAGGTCGAGCCGTTGAACTGGACCAGGCTGCCCGGCACGATGCCATTCAGGCCGGTCTCCTTTGTCTGGCCGTGGGCCGAGGCGAAGACGATCGAGTAATTCGGATCCAGCCGGCCGGTCGAGTAGGAGCCCGCGAGATAGCCGGAGCGCGCGCCCGGGCCGCCGCGGAGCGGATCCTTCCCAAGGGCGCTTGACGTCCGCGGGCGCCTTCCGGACAACTGTCCCGGCAAGGCGAGGCGCCCGGGCGGCGAGGGGGACCGGACCCCTCGGCGCCTTCAGAGGCGGCGGGTTATCCGGGGGGAAACGACAATGAGACTGCTGAACCTGTTCCTGGCCGGGCTCGCCGCAGCCCTCCTCTCGTCCGCGGCGGCGACCGCCGGTCCACCCAACGCCCTGGACGCCTATGTCGCCCGGCCGGACCCCAGCTATGGCTACCGCGTGGTCGGGACCTGCAAGGGCGACGGCTACCGCTGCGCCATCCTGCAGCTGACCAGCCAGACCTGGGGCCCCAAGGACGTGGATGACCGCGTCTGGAAGCACGGGCTGACCATCGTCATCCCCGACAACCTGTCCCACACCAAGGCCTTCCTCTACATCACCGGCGGCGAAAAGGGCGACCCGGCGCCGACGGGCCCGGCGGAGCGCTTCGCCAGGATGGCGGTGGAGACCGGCTCCGTGGTCGTCGAGCTGGACGACGTGCCCAATCAGCCCCTGACCTTCGCCGACGATCCCCTGAAGAAGGCCCGGGTGGAGGACGAGATCATCGCCTTCCTGCAGGCTCGCTTTGGCGCGACCCAGGATCCCGAGACCCTGCTCCGCCTGCCCATGGTGAAGAGCGGGACCCAGGCCATGACCGCCGTGCAGGACTTCATCCGGACGGACTCCGGCGGACAGCGGACCATTGACGGCTTCGTGGTGGCCGGCGGCTCCAAGCGGGGCTGGACCACCTGGCTGGTGGGCGCCGTCGACAAGCGGGTGGTGGGGATCATCCCGATCGTCATCAGCGTGCTCAGCGTCGACGACACCGTCATCCATCACTGGCGGGCCATGGGCTATTTTTCCCCCGCCCTCCAGGACTATGTCGACGCCGGCCTTATCCCGGCCCAGATCGGCAAGCCCGGCCTAGCCGGGGTGAACCGCCTTGAGGACCCCCTTAACTACCAGGACCGGGAGACGATGAAGATCCCGAAGTACGTGATCAACGCCGTGGGCGACGAGTACTTCCCCCCCGACAACACCCGCTACGGCTATTCGAAGGTGGCCCAGCCCAAGCGGCTGCGGATGATCCCCAACGCCAAGCACTCGACGGCGGGCACGGACATCATGGAAAGCATCACCGCCTTCCACGACGCCGTCCTCAACGGCCGCCCCCTGCCGGACTATTCCTGGACCGTCCGCCGCGACGGCGCCCTTGTGGTCAGGCCCCAGGGCCAGCCCACCGAGGTGCGCCTCTGGTGGGCGACCAACCCGAAGGCCCGGGATTTCCGCGTCGATACGATCGGCAAGGCCTTCACCCCGACGACCCTGTCTCCCCGTGCGGACGGGGCCTATGTCGCCTCCGTCCCCCGGCCCGCCAGCGGCTACACCGCCTACTTCGTGGAGTTGACCTATCCCAGCGGCGGCAAGTACCCGCTTAAGTTCACCACCGAGGTCCAGGTCATCCCCGACATCCTGCCCTACCGCTGGGAAGACGCCCGCCCGATCACGGCGCCCGAAAAATAGCCCCGACCGTCGCGCCGGTCGCCTCCCTCGGGGCGCAATGACGCTGTCATTCCTCCCCCCTGGGGGAGGTGGCCCGCGAATGCGGGACGGAGGGGGACCACGGCGCTTCCGCAAGCCCCGTCAGTCAGCTTCGCCGACAGCTCCCCCACAGGGGAGCAATTCGGGCGGTAGAGGTGGCCCGCGCAGCGGGAAGGAGGGGGACAACAAAGGCGCCGCAGTCCCCCAGAGGCGCTTTAGAGCGGGATGTGTTTTAGCGGAATCTGGATTCTCAAATCGGGTCTGATGTGATTCACTCTTGCTGCTGGAGGAGGTCAGCAAGGATGGCGGCTCCGTATTCCATGGATCTTCGCGAACGGGCTTTGGCGCGCAAGGCGGCTGGAGAGACCAACCGAGAGATAGCGGCGGGGCTGCATATCTCGCCCTCCTGCGTTTCAA
>JBJTEN010000278.1:0-9637 GCA_046092925.1 Phenylobacterium sp.
TGGCAGGACCCCGTGCCGGCCGTCGACCATCCCCTGGTGGACGCCGCCGACATCGCGGCCCTGAAGGCCGAGGTCCTCGCCTCCGGCCTGACCATCCCTGAGCTGGTCAGCACCGCCTGGGCCTCCGCCTCCACCTTCCGCGGGTCGGACAAGCGGGGCGGCGCCAACGGCGCCCGCCTCCGCCTCGCCCCGCAGAAGGACTGGGAAGCCAACCAGCCGGCTCAGCTGGCGAGGGTGCTTGCCGCCCTGGAGGGCATCCGTGACCGGTTCAACGCCAAGTCCGGCGGCAAGAAGATCTCCCTGGCCGACCTGATTGTCCTCGCCGGCTCCGCGGCTGTCGAGGCTGCGGCGAAGGCCGCCGGCCAGTCCATCACCGTGCCCTTCACCCCGGGCCGGACCGACGCCACCGCCGAGCAGACCGACGCCGACTCCTTCGCCGTCCTCGAGCCCCGCGCCGATGGCTTCCGCAACTACCGCGGCGCCGGCGTGTCGGCTCCCGGCGAGGAACTGCTGGTCGACAAGGCCCAGCTCCTGGACCTGACGGCCCCGGAGATGACGGTCCTCGTCGGCGGTCTGCGGGTTCTCGGCGCCAACCATGGCGGCGTCGCCCACGGCGTCTTCACCGACCGTGTGGGCGTCCTCTCCAACGACTTCTTCGTGAAGGTGCTGGACATGGACGTCGCCTGGACCCCGGCGGGCGAGGATCTCTTCGAGGGCCGCGACCGTTCGACCGGCAAGGTCGTGCGCACGGCGACCCGCGCCGACCTGGTCTTCGCCTCCAACTCCGAGCTGCGCGCCCTGACCGAGGTCTACGCCCAGGACGACGCCGCAGGGAAGTTCACGGCCGACTTCGTGAAGGCCTGGACCAAGGTGATGGAGCTGGATCGCTTTGAACTCGCCTGATCCCCGAACTGCGGGACCACAAGCGGCCCCGGAGGTTCTGTCCTCCGGGGCCGTTCTTGTTTGTTAGCCAGGGGGACGCGGCCGAAGGCGCGTCCCGTCAGGTCGCGGCGTCGCTCACCTCGGCCCAGGGGCCCGAGATCGCAAAGGTCCGGCCGGGCGAATAGGCGTTGACGAAAAGGGTCCGGCCATCGGGCGAGAAGCAGGCGCCCGCCAGTTCGGTTCTCATGTGCAGGCGGGCGAGGGTATAGACCCGACCTTCCGGCGTGACCCCCTTGAGGTGGTTCAACCTCAGGCCGACCCGGTCTTCACAGACCACAAGATGACCCCATGGAGCGACGACAAGGTTATCCCCGTAGTCCATGACACGCGGATCGGTGGGCTCCACGAAGAGCTGGATGACATCCCCGCCACCCTCCGCGCCGGGAACAAGCCGGAAGATTTGGCCAAGCCTGCGCGAGCCCCCGGAGGTACAGGAGAAGAAGATTTCCGATCCGCCGCCGGGCCGGGGCGCCAGATGCACCCCTTCGCCCCGCGCGAACAGGGCCGCTCCCGCGGCGTGGCCGCGTATGCGGAGGTCGTCAGCGGGCGCCTCCACGCCATCCAGATCGATCCAGCCTACAGACCGGGTCTCGCCCACAGACATGTCGGCCCGCCGCCAGTTGCGGCTGTCGGACCCCCCCTCGAGCACCAGGGCCTGAAGCCGCCCGCCGTCGGCCAGGCGGCCCGGCGTGCGAGGCAGGAAGCGGTAGAGCAGACCATCGTCCCGGTCTTCCGTCAGATAAACCACTCCCGTTCCCGGATCGACCGCGGCGGCCTCATGCCGGAAGCGCCCCATGGCGACCAGCGGGACCGGGGTCACCGGCCCCTCGGCCGTTGCGGGCACCTCGAAAATCCAGCCGTGGCTGGACAGGGTGCGCGGGGCGGAGATCATGGTCTCCTCACAGGTCAGCCAGGCGCCCCACGGGGTGACCCCGCCAGCGCAGTTTACGAGGGTGCCCGCGAGGGAAAGGTATTGCCGCTCCATTTCGCCGGTCTTCGGATTCACGATCAGCGTCGTCACGCCGCCGGGCAGGACCCGGCCGTCAGGCCGTCGATCGAAGGCGGGGACGGCGGAGAGACGCGCTTCAAGCTCAAGTCGCCCTCCTGAGGGCCCCAGACGGCTTTCATCGGGGTCCAGCTCATGGTTGCGCATGAGGGCCAGCCGCCCATTCGGAAGCTCCAGGCATCCCATGCCGTCGAAGTGGTCCGGCGAAAGGAAACCGTCGTCCATGGTCTCGCCCGCCGAGGACAGGACCCGGTAGGAGAAGCCCTCCGGCAGGTCCAGGATACGGGCCGGATCCGGCCGCAGCGGCCCGTATCCCCGGACCTCGTTGATCACGCCGCCCTCGGCGGCCCGGGCGGACCAGGCGCCGAAACCGGAGAAAGCCAGCGCCGCGGATGACAGAATGACCCCTCGCCGGCTGAGGCTGACAGAGGGTGAACGGTCGGGGGAGGGGACTTGGGAACTCATTCCACCCATCTTGCACAAGAGAGACACGTTTTCATGACGCTGAACCGGACGCCTCCTGTGGCGCCCCCACGAAGGACTGGACCAGCGCCGACGGAAGGGACGCCACAGGGATTATCCGGATGACGGCGCCATCGGGGGCGGGACTCCTGGAAAACCAGGCTCCCCGCCCCCTCAGCGGCTTGATGCCCGCTTCAACACCCGCCTGCCGTCTCAGGCCGCAGCGCTCGCGCGGGCGAGGTCTTCGCGAATGGAACCCCGGCCCAGCCAGAAGAGCGCCACAGCCACAAGGCCGATCAGCCCGCTCACGATCAGACCCCAGCGCAGCCCGTCATCCCGGGCGAGTCCGCAGGCGGCCGCGAGGTCCGGATTCGCAGCGGCGAGACCCTGGGCCGCCTGGCCTGCCGCCACCAGACGATTGTCGGCGAAGATCGGCAGGCAGGTCGCGTTGAAGTCCTTGCCCGCAGCCAGGAGGGCTTCAAGCCGCCAGGTGCTCAGCGCATCAGACAGCATTCCAAGCAGAGTGGGTCCGAAGCCGAGACCGATCATGTTCACCACGAAAAGCATGATCGCCACGGCCGATGCGCGGAGCTCCGGCCCGACCACGCCCTGGATCGAGGCGTAGACCGGCCCGTACCAGAGCGAGTTGAGGAAGATCGGAATGAACAGAAGGGCGAGGGACCAGAGCGTGGGATCGCTGAGGCCTCCCGAAAGGCCCGAAGGACCGCTCGGCATCATCATTGCGGCGAAAAAGAGCGGCGTTGACGCAATCATGGCGACCGCCGGCACGCTGAAATAGGCCCGGGTGTCCTTTTTGGCCGCCGCATCGGCGATCTGCCCCCCGGCATAGGTGCCAAGAGCCCCGCCGATCCCGACGACGACGGCGAGGGCAAGTCCGATCTGGGCAAGGGGAGTGGTGTGCACCTCGCCATAGAAGATTCCGAGGAAGGCGATCTGCCCATAGCCGATGAAGGCGAGGACCGCGGCCCCGAAGCTGGCGTACCAGTAGGAGCGAATGGATCCGAGGGCCTTCAGCGAGGCCCCGAAACTCATGACCTGCGCATCGGGCCTTGGCGGCGTGACCATGCCAAGCTTGCGGGGTTCCTTCATCGTGAACCACGCCAGCACGGCCAGCAGGACTCCGGGCAGGCCGACCATCAGGAAGGCCCATCTCCAGTCCAGCGCCTGTGCGATCCAGCCCCCGAAGGCGAAGGCGAAGAAGGTGCCGATGGGCACGCCCATTGAATAGAAGGCCAGGGCGGAGGCTCGCTTTTCGGGCGGCGCCGTATCGGCGATGAGAGAGTGCGCGGGCGGCGTACACCCCGCCTCGCCGACACCCACCCCCACCCGGGCGAGAAGAAGCGGGGTGAAGTTCTGGGCGAGGCCGCAAAGCGCTGTGAAGAGTGACCAGACGGCGAGGGCGGCCGCAATGATTCCGATCCGGTTGGACGAGAAGCGGTCGGCGTAACGCGCAATCGGAATGCCGAGGACGGTATAGACAAACGCAAAGGCCAGGCCGGTCAGCAGGCCCATCTGCGTATTGGAGAGGTTGAACTCCGCCTTGATGGGACCGGCGAGGATATTGACGATCTGACGGTCCAGGAAGTTCAGCGTGTAAATGATCAGCAGAAGCCAAAGGGCGTAACGCACCTGGGCCGGCGAGAGCGCTTGGACGGGCGCTCCCGGGGCCTGACTTACGGATGGGGCTTGGGTCGGATCGCTGGGGGGCAAGGCAGGCTCCAATCAGGCGGCCCGGCGCCCCGCAGATCGGCGCGCCGGACAGGGTGGGGCGCCGGTCCTGCCCCCCCCGATCCCAGCTCGCCTAGGCGTGGCGTCTGAGATCCCGGACCCGACCGTCGCTCTGGCGGCATCATGGCAGGGAATCTGCCGATCCCAAGAGCCTTTTCACACGCGCCTCAGCGCCCTTGAGACGGCAGGGGGCCGTGCAGTTCACGAAGCGCCAGCCGCGCACCCCGGGCGCTCACGAAGCCCGGACCGTCGTCGGCGCAACAGCGGTTGCCGCCCTGGCGTCCCCCGAACGAACTCCCGGCGAACTTGATCTCCAACCGCAGGAGCCCCGCATGCTTGACCACCCCTACAGAACCCAGGCGCTTGTTCTCTCCCTTCTGACCCTTCAGGCCGTCTTGCCGCCGGTCACGCCGGCCCTGGCGTCGCCCGCTGCTGACAAAGCCAGCCTGACGATCAGCTTCACCGGCCTCAGCCGGCCCGGCGGCTACATCATGGCCGGTGTGTTTGACAGCGAAGCCGCCTTCAACGGGGACCGTCCGGTCCAGGGTGTTCGAATCCCTGTCACCGGGCCGAAGGTGAGCCAGACGGTCACGGGCCTGAGGCCCGGCAGGTACGCCATCAAGGCCTATCACGACGTCAATGGCGACCTGCGGATGAACACCAACCCCTTCGGTCTCCCGACGGAGCCCTACGCGGCGTCCCGGAACGCACCGTCCCGGATGGGGCCGCCGGCCTGGGCCGACGCCGTCTTTCAGGTCGCGGCGGGCGACAATGCCCAGACCATCGCCATCGACTGATCCCGCAAGGACCCGAGCACAACCATGAACCGCCGTTCCTTCCTGAGTCTGGGCGCCGCCGCCGCCCTCAGCTTCAACCCCGACCGTCTCCTCGCGGCAGGCGCCGGCGCCGACTGGACCCTGGGCTTCGCCGACCTGGAGGGTGACCTCGACCTCCGTGACCTGAGGCGAGTGCACGGCCGGCCGCCGCTCGATCTGAGCGGCGACCTCTTCCGTAACGGCCCGGGCAAGTTCCGTCGCCCTGGCGGGTCGGCGACGCATTGGTTTGACGGCGATGGACTGGTCCGTCGGTTCCGGATCCGGGATGGGCGGGCCAGCCTGGCGGCGCGGTTCGTCGACACGCCCCGCAGGCGGACCGACACCCTGGCGAACGCCGTCGTCACCGGGGGCTTTGGCACCCGCCCGGGCCCGGACGCCCGGATCGCCTCGCCGGATGACGCCAATAGCGCCAACATCTCCGTTCAGTTCGCCGGAGATGAACTCTGGGCCCTCTGGGAGTCAGGCTCGCCCTTCGCGATCGATCCCGAGACCCTCGCGACGCGCGGCCTCAAGGTCCTGCGATCCGACCTTGCCGGCATGCCCTATCTCGCGCATCCGCGATATGAGCCGGATGGGAGGGTCTGGAACCTGGGGCTCGCAGGCTCGAGGGCCATTGTCTGGCGTCTGTCGCCCTCCGGCGTCGTCGAGGCGGCCCAGGTCGTAGAGCTTCCGCTCGCCAGCTACGTCCATGACTTCAGCGCGACGGAGCGTCACCTCATTCTCGTGCTTCAGCCTTGGGTCCAGGAGCAACAGGGGGCGCCCCTGACCACCGGGCATTCGTGGAAGCCTGAACTCGGGACAAGGATCGTCGTCCTGGAGAAGGCGGACCTGAGCCGCCGGCGGGTCTTCGAGACGGAGCCCTTTTTCGCCTTCCACATGGGTGACGCCTGGGAGGACCCGGACGGAGCCCTGCGCTTCGACATCTGCGTCTATCCGGATGCGTCCTTCGCGGTCGAGGGGGGCGTTCGCCTTCTGGAGGGGCGGCCCCCGCCATCACCCCTGAAACCCGAGCTCAGGCTGCTCACACTGGGCGCTGACGGCGCGTGCCGGCTAGAGAGAACCGGTCCTGTCGCAGAGTTTCCAAGGACGGACGCGCGATTTGCCGGGCGTCCACGCACCCGGACCCTGTTCGCGGGCGGAGGCCGCGGCGCCAATCCCCTCTTCCAGTCCCTTGGTCTTCAGGACTGGAGGAGCGGAGCGACCGACAGCTTCGACTTCGGGGAAGGTCACATTGTCGAGGAGGCGGTCTTTGTTCCGCGGAGAGACTCGGGCGCGGAGATGGAAGGCTGGATTCTGGGCGTCAGCCTCAATCTCGACGCCCGCGCCAGCGAACTGCATGTCTTTGACAGCCGCCGCATCAGCGAAGGTCCTGTCTGCACATGGCGGGCGGATGTGGCCCTTCCACACAGCCTGCATGGCCAGTTCCGGCCCCGTTGATCCGGTCAGGCGCCGGCCAGGACCTGGGGTATGCGCTCGGCGAGGAAATCGAATGTCCTGCGCACCAGGGGATTGCCTCTGATCTCGCGGTGCACCGCAAGCCAGCAGGGCAGGGGAGGCACAGGCATTGTCGGCAGCACCTGAACCACGCCAGGCAGCCAGCGGAGATTGTAGGCGGCCAGAAAGCCGATGCCGACGCCGGCCGCCACCAGCCGGCCATAGGCGAGCTGATCATCCGTCCGGGCCACAAAATGCTCTCTGCGGATGGGCAGGTCGGCCGCCGCGAACCCACGGACCAGGGTGTCGTCGCGATCATAGCCCACCAACCGGTGGTCAAGCAGGTCCATGGGCTGCTGCGGCGCACCGGCCCGGTCGAGATAGTCGGTATGGGCGCAGGCGATGATGGGGATGTCCGCGAGCTTGCGGGCCACCAGGGAGCTCTGTTCCGGTCGGGCCATCCTGACGGCGATATCGGCCTCGCGCCGCAAGAGGTTGGTAATCGTATTGTCTGCGGCCAGCTCGATCCGGAGCCCCGGCTCGGCCACCTGCAGCGCGGCGATCACCGGCGGCAGGAGATAGCTCGCCGCCACCTGACTGGTGGTGATGCGGACATCTCCGGCGGTCTGCGTCTGGCGGCGGGTCAGCCGCTGCAGCAACCGATCCGCGCCATCCTGCATGACCCGTGCGTCATCGGCGATCATCCGGGCGAGTTCGGTTGGCGCAGCGCCTCGTCCGGTCCTTTCGAAGAGGGAGGCGCCGATCTGGGCCTCCAGGGCGGCGATCTGCCGTGAGAGCGTGGGCTGTTGAAGCCCGAGGCGCTTGGCTGCGGCGCTCATGCTTCCGGTATCCAGCACCGCGAGGAAACTTCGAACCAGGGTCCAGTCAAAGGCGCCGAGGTCCGGGAAGGAGGGCGGCTGTCCCATGCAAACCCGCATGTCTCAGTTACAGAGACCCACAATGGCGGAATATCTGGAACCGGGGCAAGCTTGTTTCATGCCGGCGAGAGGCCGGTTTGCTGCTGGAGGGTCCAATGACCGCGCGTACTGTTCTCGTTCTCGGGGCCAATGGGCGCTTCGGCGGCGCCGCGACGGCCGCCTTCGCCGAGGCGGGATGGCGTGTGCTGGCCCAGACCCGACGGACACCCAAGGCCCTGCCCATTGGCGCCGAGCCGCTGCTGAAGCCGCTGGACGACACGGAGGGCCTGGCGAAGGCCGCAGCAGGCGCCGCCGTCGTCGTTCATGCTGTGAACCCTCTCTATACCGACTGGGAGGACCAGCTCCTGCCCCTCGCGCGTTTCGGCATGGATGTCGCTGAGCGCCTCGGCGCCCTCTTCATGCTGCCAGGCAACATCTATGCTTTCGGCGAGGGCATGCCGGCCATTCTCAGCGAGGACACGCCGGAACAGCCGACCTGCGGAAAGGGCAGGCTGCGCGCCGCCCTCGAGGCCGAAATCCGCGCATCCGCCCAGGCAGGGAGATTTCGCGCGGCGATTGTGAGGGCGGGCGACTTCTACGGTTCGGGGGAGGGATCCTGGCTGGATCTCTCGATCATCAAGTCGCTGAAAAGCGGGCGGCTTGTCTATCCCGGGCCCCTCGACGTCCCCCATGCCTGGGCCTATCTCCCCGACCTCGCCCGCACCTTCGTCGCCGTCGCAGACACATCGTTCAGCCAGGACGGTCCCGCCTTTGAGACCCTACACTTTGCTGGCCACACCCTCACAGGCGCTCAACTCCTCGACCTCATCGAGACCGCCGCCGGCGAACTCGGCCTTGCGCCCTCGCGGGGTTGGCGACGCAGCGGCATGCCCTGGGAGATCATCCGGCTGGCGGGCCTCTTCGCGCCCATGCTTCGCGCCGTGGCCGAGATGAGCTTCCTATGGCGGACGCCGCACGCCCTTGACGACGCCCGGCTCAGAGCCCGGATCGGGCCCTTGCCCATGACCCCGCCGGCGGAGGCGATCCGCCAGGCCCTCATCGACCTCGGTTTCGCCCCCAGGACCCCGATTGCAGCGGAGTGACCTTCCCCAAGGCCCCTCCGGTCTCGGCGGGTTCCGGGCCGTGAGCCGGCCAACACTTATCCCGATCGAATCTGATCCTGCTCCCTCCCACTGAAAGGCGCCGTCCATGACCCCAGCAAATCCCCCGAACATGTCCCCCGCCTCGCCGCGCTCCCTTTATCTCATCGCCGCATTTGTCCTTCTGCTTCAGGGCTTCAGCATCTTTGCGCCGATGGTCGTCCTTGGCAGGGCGATCCACGAGGCCGGACAGCCTCGACTACCCGCCCGCACAGATGCTGCCCCTGCTCCTGGAGCAGATCGACGCCGTGCGTATGGGCTATGGACTCTATCTGGGCCACTCGCTGCTCTTCCTGATCACCGGCGCCCTCACCATCCGTCTGGCGGCGCGGCCGGGTCCGCTGGGCGTTCTTGGCCTGATCGCCCTGGGCGCCGCTGCAGCTTCGGCGCTCGCGCGGGCGATCGGGATCATTCGCTGGCTGACCGGCAGCGTCGCCCTGGCCGAGGCCCATTCCGTTCCGGGACTTTCGGCGGAGGCCCGCACCGCGATCGAAGCCACCCAAGGCGCCGTCAACGCCTGGGGCGGCGCCATAGGCGAAGCGCTGGGCGTTGCGGGCTTTGCGGCGATCTGGGCGATCTCCGTCAGCCTTCTGATCCTGCGCGATCGTCAGCTCCCGGCCTGGGCGGGCCTGACGGGTCTCGCAGCCGGCGTGCTTGTCGCTCTGCCCGGCCTGGAGCTCTTCGGTATCGCACCGCCGGTCTCGATCGTTCTGTCGACCACCGGAATCCAGCTCTGGTTCATGGCCCTGGGCCTTCTCTTCCTCTGGCGCGGCCTTCGCCGCACCGCCTAGGGGTGGGCTGACGGCAGGCCCGATCTTCGAACGGCCAGGGACGGGGCTTCAATGAGCCGTCCCTGGCCGCCATAGCCGGCGCAGAATCTCGATGTGAACAATCACCGCCAGCGGGAGCTGGAACAAAGAGATCAGAACGAAGGGCGACTGCCCGATCGCGGAGGGGGCAGGGGACAGGGCCAGTAGCCCGAGGATTGATCCCGCCACCAGCAGGATCGCCACCGCGAAGTCGGTCAGGCCAAGCAGGCTCCAGGCGATGGCCGCCCTTCGCCCCCGGTCGCGATGCAGGAGGAAGGCCACGATCCCTGCGGAGAGGGCCACGAAGACATCCAGGAAAGCT
>JBJTEN010000279.1:0-6210 GCA_046092925.1 Phenylobacterium sp.
TGAAGGTGTAGGCCCGGCCGGCGTCCAGACCGCCGACGTCGACCTTGACCGTGAAGTCACGAGCCGCCGAGGTGGTTCCCCGGCCCGACTTCGCCCCGCCCGCCATGCGGTCTACGGGGTTGAGGCTCCATTCATAGGCGATGGATCCGGCGGAGGGGTCCATGGGGGTGATCCGGGTCCAGAGGATGACCCGGTCGGCGGTGGGATCGCCGGAGGCGACCCCGTGGTCAAACCTTACCGGGCGGTCCTGGGCGGCCGCCGGCCCGCCGACAGCGGCGGTTCCCGCCCCGAAGAGGGCCAGGGCCCGGCGTCGATCCATGCGCATGTCTGTTGTCTCCCCCCAACCGGCCCCGAGGACCGGCGCCTTCCGCGGACGCCCCCCTAAAGAAGCCTCATGACAGTCCCGTGTCCAGACCAGGGGCCTTGCGCCGGGTGGCGGAAGCGGGAACATGCGTCATGCCCGAGGCTCCGGACCCCGCAGAAATCGACGACGAGGGTCCTGACCCGGCGCCCGGCGGCGACATTCTGGAGGCCGTCCTGCCCGACGGTGTTCCGGGGCGTCTCGACCGGGCCCTGGCGGACCTTCTGCCCCAGCTGTCCCGGGCGCGCCTGCGAAGCCTCCTGGAGGCCGGCGCCGTCAGCCGTGGGGGCGCGATGGTCTCCGATCCCTCCGGGCGGGCGCTCCCGGGCCGCTATCGCGTGAGGGTCCCCGCCCCGGCGCCGGCCGTCCCCGAGCCGCAGGACATCCCCCTGGCGGTCCTGTTCGAGGACGCCGCCCTGGTCGTCGTCGACAAGCCCGCAGGCATGGCCGTGCATCCCGGACCGGGGGTGCCGGATGGCACGCTGGTCAACGCCCTTCTTCACCACTGCGGCGCCTCGCTCTCGGGGATCGGCGGGGTGGCGCGGCCCGGGATCGTTCACCGCCTGGACAAGGACACCTCCGGCGTCATGGTGGCGGCCAAGACCGACGCCGCCCACCAGGGCCTCGCCGCCCTGTTCGCCGCCCATGACATCGAACGAAGCTACATCGCCCTGGTGCGGGGCGCGCCACGCCCGCCGGCCGGCGAGATTCGAACGCGGTTCGGCCGCTCGGCCCACGACAGGATGAAGATGGCGGTCCTGAAGACCGGCGGGCGCGAAGCGGTGACCCACTATCGCACCGAGCGCACATTCGGACCCCCTGCCGCGCCCCTGGCGGCCCGGGTGTCGTGCCGGCTCGAGACCGGTCGCACCCACCAGATCCGGGTCCACATGGCCTCCCTGGGCTGTCCCTGCCTCGGCGACCCGGTCTACGGGTCGGGCGCGCCGTCCGTCGCCGTCCGCGAGGCCCTGGCCAGCGCCGGACTGACCCGTCAGGCGCTCCATGCGGCGGTGCTGGGTTTCGTTCATCCCGTGACGGGTGAGCGACTTCGCTTTGAATCGCCGCTGCCCGCCGACATGGCCGGCCTGGAGAAGCGCCTGTCCGATTTGTAACCGGCTCGCCGGCCGCTTCGCCTTGAAGCCGCCGTTTTCCTCTCCTAGGTCATTCCCGAGTCGGGAGGTGGGTCTTTTCGCCTTCCGTGCAGGAGGAAATGGACCGATGTCCGCGAACGCTCTGGCCGTGATGACCCCCGAGGGCGGTCTCTCACGCTACCTGACCGAGATTCGCAAGTTTCCCATGCTGACCAAGGACGAGGAGTTCATGCTGGCCAAGCGCTGGCGCGAGCACGAGGATCCGAAGGCGGCGCACCGGCTGGTCACAAGCCATTTGAGGCTCGTGGCCAAGATCGCCATGGGCTATCGGGGCTATGGTCTGCCCATCGGCGAGGTGATCTCCGAGGGCAATGTCGGCCTGATGCAGGCCGTCAAGAAGTTCGAGCCCGATAAGGGGTTCCGGCTGGCGACCTACGCCATGTGGTGGATCCGCGCCTCCATCCAGGAATACATCCTGCGGTCCTGGAGCCTCGTGAAGATGGGCACCACCGCCTCGCAGAAGAAGCTGTTCTTCAACCTGCGCAAGGCCAAGAGCGCCATCTCGGCCTTCCAGGAAGGGGACCTGCATCCCGACCAGGTCGCGGTGATCGCCACCAAGCTGGGCGTCGAGGAGTCCGAGGTCGTCTCGATGAACCGCCGGCTCTCTGGGCCCGACGCTTCGCTGAACGCGCCCATGCGCGTCGACGGCGAGAGCGAGTGGCAGGACTGGCTGGAAGACACCGGCGCCGTCAGTCAGGAGACCCAGGTCGCCGAGGATCAGGAGCACACCCAGCGGATGAGCCTTCTGGACGCCGCCATGACGGAGCTGACGGATCGTGAGCGCCACATCCTGACCGAGCGGAGGCTGAAGGACGAGCCGACCACCCTGGAGGACCTCGCTTCCCATTACGGGGTCAGCCGCGAGCGGGTGCGCCAGATCGAGGTTCGGGCCTTCGAGAAGCTTCAGAAGGCTATGCTGACCTCGGCGCGCGAGAAGAACCTCGTCGAGAGCTGAGACGCCCGCCCTGGCTCGGTCGCCGGCAAGTCAACGCGCATTGACATGACTTCGGCCCCGGGGCAGGGTCTACCCCTGGAAGGCTGCGGAGACTCGCGGCCCCCTGCAGGATTGGGAGAGCGTCATGAACATCGCTGTCAGGATCGATTCCGACGAGGCTATCCGCGAGGCCAATGAAACCCCCCTCGAACTTCTGAACCCGGGCCGGGCCGACCGGTTCCAGAAGGACACCATCCTCCCGGTCTTCGCCCGACTGCGGCGTGAAGATCCTGTGCACTTCACCGCCGAAAGCGATTTCGGTCCCTACTGGTCCGTGACCCGCTGGAAGGACATCATGGGGGTGGACACCAATCATGAGATCTTCTCCTCGGCCCAGGGGATCACCCTTCCCAACCTGGTGGCCCTCGCCGAACAGCAGAAGGTTCTGGGCGAGCTGGCCCGTCCCCGAACCGGCGGCGGCGCCGGCTTCATCACCATGGACGAGCCCGAGCATGGCGCCCAGCGCAAGGCGGTCAGCCCGACGGTGGCGCCGGCCAACCTTCAGCGCATGGCGCCCATCGTCCGCGAGCGGGCCGGGCTGATCCTGGACTCTCTGCCCATCGGGAAGGAGTTCGACTGGGTCGACCTCGTCTCGAAAGAGCTCACCGCCATGACCCTGGCGACCCTGTTCGACTTCCCCTTCGAGGACCGCCGAAAGCTGACCTACTGGTCCGACATCGTCACCAACCCGCCTGGCCACGGCCCTGTGAAGAGCTGGGAGCACAAGTTCCAGGCCATGGGCGAATGCTTCGGCGCCTTCGAGGAGCTGTGGAACCAGAAGGTCAACGCCGAGCCCTCGGCCGACCTGATCTCCATGCTGGTGCACAACCCGGCGACCCGCGAGATGGACCGCGACACCTATCGCGGCAATGTCATCCTGCTGATCGTCGGCGGCAATGACACGACCCGCAACACCATCTCCGGCAGCGTCGTGGCCCTGAACCAGTTCCCCGCCCAGTACGACAAGCTGCGCGCCAACCCGGCCCTGATCCCCTCCATGGTTTCGGAGACGATCCGCTGGCAGACCCCCCTGGCCCACATGGCCCGAGTGGCGAGGAAGGATTTCGAGCTGGGCGGCAAGACCATCAAGGCCGGCGAACGGGTGGTGATGTGGTACCTCTCCGGAAACCGGGACGAGGACGAGATCGACAATCCCAACGCCTACATCATCGACCGCGACCAGTCCCGGCACCACATGTCGTTCGGCTTCGGCGTGCATCGCTGCGTGGGCAACCGGGTGGCCGAGCTGCAGCTGACCATCATCTGGGAAGAGATCCTGAAGCGCTTTCCCGAAATCCGCGTTTCGGGCGAGCCGGTGCGCAACTATTCGGCCTTCGTGCACGGCTTCGAGACCCTGCCGGTCATCATCCCCACCCGCAACTGAGCCGGGACCGGATCGGATGACGGATATTGCGGAGGCGACGGCGGTCGCGGCGCCGCGCCGCCGCGACGCCGGGGCGACCCGGGCGGCCCTGCTGGAGGCGGCCAAGGTCGCCTTCACAGCCGCGGGCTATGACCGGACGTCCCTGCGTGACATCGCCGCCCTGGCGGGGGCGGACGTGGCTCTCATCGCCCGGTATTTCGGCGGCAAGGAGGGCCTCTTCACTGAGGCCCTGAAGGCCACCATCGCCCCGGGCCGACTGCGCGACTGGGACCGGCGAACCTTTTCCCGGGATCTGGCCGAGATGATGGCGGACGCCGCCGATGTCGGCGACCCCCGGACCCGGACCTTCCAGTTCCTCCTGCAGGCGGCCACCTCCCCGGCCACAGCGCCCCTGCTGGGCGAGGCGGTGCAGGAGCGGTTCCTCGCGCCCATCCGCGATTGGTTGGGCGACTCGGCCGGCCAGGAGCGGGCCCGCGTGCTGGCGGCCATCTATATCGGCTTCCTGGTCGAGCGCCTGATCCGCGGCGCCGCCCTGGAAGGGCCGGAACGCACCGCCTTCGTCGAGCGCGTCACCGCGGTGATCGACGGGGTGATCGGGGCGGCGTAACCGCGTTTCGAAGGGGCGGTCCTATGGCCGTCCGCCGAGACTGGGAAGCTCGCTGCACTGGGAAACTCGCCGCTTGAGTTTGGCTTCCCCTCGCTTCAGTCTCTCACATCTGACCCTGGAGCCCGAAAATTGACCGAGACTGAACTTCGCGACCTTGCAGCCTCCATCGGCGTCGTGTGCACGCTTGAAGGTCAGTTTCAGCTTCGGTCAGGAACAACCACGGATCGCTATTTCGACAAGTATCAGTTTGAAGCGAGACCCGACCTCCTGAGGCCGCTTGCCGGACGCCTTGCCGAGTTGTTGCCGGCCCGCACGGAAGTTCTCGCGGGGCTGGAGCTGGGCGGGATCCCGCTGGCCACCGCCCTGTCGCTCCACACCGGACTTCCAACCACATTCGTTCGAAAGCAGGCGAAGGGATACGGCACCCAGAAGGCGATTGAAGGTCCGGAGGTTGCGGGCAGGAGGGTCACCGTCGTCGAGGACGTGGTCACCACCGGCGGCCAGATCATCGAAAGCGTCGCCGTGTTGAGGGACGCCGGCGCTATCGTCGATCATGTCGTATGCGCCATCTGGCGAGGGTCGAACCTAACCCCCCTAAGGGATGCTGGCCTCACCCTGATCTGGGCGTTGGAGCCGTCCGATCTCGGGGCTTCAGTCCGGCGCAATTGAGATCCTGAGACGTCTGACCACAAGCCCGGCGGCCGCCATTGCGGATGTCTCACGGGAGCGGCGTCGCCGGCTGTCGGTCGGGATTGGACGAATCCGCCTCAGTCCAGGTACGGGTCCCGTACCTTAAACTCGTTCTTTCTAATTCAACTCGTTATCGTGTTTCTACCGAAGCGTTGGCGCTGACACAGGGGTGTGGAGTTGGCCGATCGAATTGAGCGCGTAGGTGAAACAGTTCGGCGTAACGTCGGCTACTGGTCGGCGAGCGTGCAACGGCTGCTTTGTCATCTTGAGGCCATGTCGTTCGCGCAAGCGCCTAGGTTTGTGGGGCACGACGACAGCGGCCGCGAGATCCTGACCTGGATCCACGGCGAGGTTGGTCACTATCCAGTGGCGGGCAAATATTGGTCTGAAGCTTCCTTATGCGCCGCCGCAATCATGCTTCGGCGCTACCACGACGCAACGACCAATTTCGTACTTACGAGTGGCGATCGTTGGCGCATGAAGGTGCCCGACGATCAGCCGGCGGAAGTCATCTGTCACAATGACTTCGCGCATTATAACTGCGTATTCGATGGCGCTGGCCCGATCGCCTTAATCGACTTTGACATGGCGGCGCCGGGCAGCAGGGCATGGGATCTTGCCCACGCGCTTTACCGGTTCGTACCGTTTTGCGCGCCGGAGAAATACGAGAACTTTGGTCTGCGTGGCCTAGCGTTCAGTGAGGTCGAAAGAGCTGCGTCGTTCCTGCGAGCCTACGGCTGCGACCCGCGGCGATTTGACTTCGGGCTGTTGCTGCGGCGTGTGGAAGTGATTCGCGAAATGTCCGCTGAGACGATTGCCCAGGGGGATGTCGGCTCCGATCGTCTGGTCCGCGAGAGTCACCTCGACGCCTATGATGCAGACCTAGGCTCAGGACTCATTGTTCACAACCACCAGATGACGGTTGCGGCTATGGAGATGGCGGACATGAATGTGTGGGCGCATCGGTCGTAACGGGTGTGGATGCGTCTCCAGTCCTTGATCCGGCCGAACATGTTTTCGATT
>JBJTEN010000280.1:0-12192 GCA_046092925.1 Phenylobacterium sp.
GTTCAGCGGTCGCATCATCCGCCTCGACACCCGGATCGACGAACGCACCCGCGCCCTGACCGCCCGGTCCGAGTTTTCCAGCGCCGAGGGGCGCCTGAACACTTGGGCAGGAACTCCGGAGCCCCGACGAATCCTGGGGCGGGCAGACATCAAAAGGCTTCTCTAACTAGGCGCGCCCTGCCCCTGCGTCCACCCTGTCGGCCCGTGACGGCGCAAAACGCCCGCTGGCTGGGCGGCGTCCGCGATCAGGCGTCGTAGCCCGGCATCTCGCGGTCGAGCTTGCGCAGGCAGCCGGGCCAGCCCAGCTTGCCGCCGATCCCCCGCCCCACCTGCCGCCGCACCTCCTCCTGGGCCGCCTCGGGGGCGATCAGGACATTCTCGCGGCCGCAGGACAGGGCCATCACCTGCTGCTTGCAGGCGCGCTCGAGGAAGAACATCCCGTTCCAGCACTCGGCGGCCGTCTCGCCCAAGGCCAGGGTGCCGTGGTTGCGCAGCAGCATCAGGGTCTTGTCGCCTAGGTCCGCCACCAGCCGTTCGCGCTCGTCGAGGTTGAGCGCGATGCCCTCGTAATCATGGTAGGCCAAGTGGGGCAGGCAGATCAGCGAGTGCTGCGACAGGGGCAGCAGCCCCTCCTTCTGCGACGACACCGCCGCGCCCTGGTCCGAATGCAGGTGCATCACGAAGTGGGCGTCCTCGCGGTTCATGTGCACCGCCGAGTGGATGGTGAAGCCCGCCGGATTGATGAAATAGGGCGTCTCCTGGAGGATGTTGCCCTCCACGTCGATGCGCACCAGGGACGAGGCCGTGATCTCGTCGAACAGCATGCCGTAGGGATTGATCAGGAAGTTGTGCTCCGGCCCCGGGATGCGGGCGGAGATATGGGTGTAGATCATGTCGTCCCACCCGTGCAGGGCGGCCAGCCGGTAGAGCGCGGCAAGGTCCACCCGGGTCCGCCACTCCTCGTCGCTGACCTTCCCCTTGAGCGAAACAACGCCCGCAAGCGAACCATCCGCCATGACGGCCTCCCAGTCTTGATTTCAGGGGATCAGCGTCGCCCCCCGCAAGGCAAAGGTCAAGGCCGGCCGAGCCCATCCGGTCCTGAGGAGGGGGCCGCCCGCGCCCTCGAGGGCCTAGCGGTCCGAGAGGATGCGGGAGACGGCGCGAAGCCAGCGGGCGTAGGCGGCGTCCGCTTCGGCCTCGGGAACGGCAGGCGCCAGACCCGTGGTCTGCGGGCGCGCCGCAGCCGCGGCCTGAAGATCCGGAAAGACCCCGCCGCCCAGCCCCGCCAGGAGGGCGGCGCCCAGGGCGGTGGTCTCCTCATAGGAGGCCCGCCCCACAGGCATGCGCGTCAGGTCGGCCAGCTTCTGGCAGAACCAGGCCGACCGCGACATGCCGCCATCCACCCTGAGCTCCGCATCCGGGCCAAAGGCGGAGGGCGCATCAAGCCGCATGGCCTCGATGAGATCCCGGGTCTGGAAGGCGGCGGCGTCGAAGGCGGCCTCCGCGATCTCGGCCAGCCCCGTATCCCGGGTCATGCCGAGAAGGGCACCCCGGGCGTCGGGGTCCCACCAGGGCGCCCCGAGGCCGGTAAAGGCCGGCGCGAGGATCACGCCGTGGCCGGGACGGGCGCGGTGGGCGAGGGCGTCGACCCCTGCGCCGCCCCCGGGGACCTCCAGTCCTTCGTTGATCCACTGCAGAGCTGCGCCGGCCACGAAGATGGAGCCTTCCAGCGCATAGCTCGCCCGCCCGCCGATCCGCGCAGCCACCGTGGTCAGGAGCCGGGCGGAGGACCGGGGCGCCGCGTCGCCCGTGTGGACGAGCAGAAAGCAGCCCGTGCCGTAGGTGGCCTTCATCTCTCCGGGCCGGATGCAGCCCTGCCCCATCAGCGCGGCCTGCTGGTCGCCGGCCACCCCGCGGATCGCGACAGGCCCGCCCAGAAGCTCGGGAAGGGTGTGGCCATAATCATCCGCACAGTCCAGGACCCGGGGCAGGATCGCCCTGGGCACCCGGAAGAGGTCCAGCAGCTCGTCGGACCAGTCCTGGGCATGGATGTCGTACAGCAGAGTACGGGAAGCATTGGTCGCGTCGGTGGCGTGGACGGCCCCGCCCGTCAGCTTCCAGATCACCCAGCAGTCCATCGTCCCGGCCAGGAGCTCCCCCGCCTCGGCTCTGGCGCGCAGCCCCGGCTGGCTGTCGAGAATCCAGGCGAGCTTCGTGGCCGAGAAGTAGGGGTCGAGGAGCAGGCCCGTGAGGGCCGTCACGCGAGGCTCCGCTCCTCTCGAGCGCAAAGCCTCGCAGGCCGCCGCCGTCCGGCGATCCTGCCAGACCAGGGCCCGGCCGACCGGCTCACCGGTGCGCCGGTCCCAGACCACCACCGTCTCGCGCTGGTTCGTGACGCCCAGCGCCGCCACCTGGCCCGATTGCGCGCCGGCCCGTTGGAGCGCCGCCCGGAGAACCTTGACCGATGCGGAAAAGATCTCGCTGGCGTCGTGCTCGACTTCCCCGTCGGCGGGATAATGCTGCTCGAGGGGCTCCGACGCGGTCGCGATCTCCTTCCCTCCTGAGTTGAAGAGGATCGCCCGGGTCGAGGTTGTGCCCTGATCAAGGCTCAGAATGAACGGGAAAGACATGACATCGCTCAACATTCCATCCACTGTAAGCTATACACTGAAACGTGGCGGTCATCGCTGCGGCTTTGGCCCGGGTTACGCGTCAGGCTTCAGGGCTTCGGGTCCACCTTGGGGGTGCTTCATTGGGCGAAAGGGTGGACGAGATCACGGCCCTCGCCAAGAGCCGCAATGTTGCGGATCGCGAGCGGCTGCTTATCCGCCTGGTGGACCTCTGTAACGAGAGCGCGGATGAGCTCCGGACCCCGAGGGTGCAGGCGCTACTGTCCCAGGTCTTTTTCGACCTCGTCTTCCAGGCGGAGTACGATATCCGACTTCGCCTCGCCGAGAACATTTCGGCCGCCGACTGGGCCCCCTCCGCCCTCATCAACATCCTGGCCTTCGACGACATCGAGATTGCCCGGCCGATCATCGCCCGCAGCCCTATCCTTGAGGACCCGGACCTGATCCGGATACTCGTGGAGGCCACCCTCGAGCATCAGATAGAGGTCGCCCGGCGTCCTCAGATCAGCCCCAAGGTGGTGGAGGCCATCCTCCAGGCGGGGACGCCGGAGGTGATGACCGCCCTGGCCGAGAACGAAACCGCTCGTGTTTCGGAACTTCACCTTTATGAACTTGTCCGGATTGCGGAGAAGGTCCCCACTCTTCAGGACCCCCTCGCGGCGCACCCCCGGCTGACGGATGAACTGGCGGGCTACCTGTACGCCTGGGTGGGCGCCACCCTTCGCAAGTCCCTTTCCGATCGTTTCGAACTCGACACAAAGGCGCTGGACGCCGCCATGGCCGTCTCGATCCGGCAGGCGAAGACCGGCGGCCCATCGGGCCGCGGCGCGGAAAGAACCCCCGAGGAACCCGACCAGGAGCGCAGCGATCGGCAAGTGATCGCCAAGATGGACATGGCCGGCCAGTTGCGCCCGGGCTACCTCGTGAAGGCCCTCAAGGACCAGAGGTTGTCCCTGTTCGTCGCCGCCCTCGCCGCCCTCGGCCGATTTGAGGTGCGTGAGGTCAAGTCGGCCCTCAAGGCCGAAAACCCCGAGCCCCTCGCCCTGGCCTGCGCCGCGGTCGGTGTGGACCGGACCATCTTTCCCACCCTTCTGGCCCAGGTCCGCAGCCTCAACGGAGGGCTGCCCGCCGGGGGCGTGGAGGGCGACAAGGCGGCGATACAGACCTTCGCGAGGGTGAACGCCAAGTCGGCCGGCGGCCTGTTCCGCACGGCGAGCAGCCAGTCCTGAGATCGCCGGCAAGTGTCCCACCCCCCCTCGCCCGGTCGGCCGAAACTGACCTTCCTGAGCAGTGACCGGCCTGAAGCCCTTGAGGCGCGAGAGCGCCTTGCCGCAGCCTACGGGAGTGTTGACCCGGCGGAGGCCGATGTCATCGTGGCCCTGGGCGGCGACGGATTCATGCTTGAAGTCCTGCATCTTCCGATTGCGCGCCGGATTCCGATCTACGGGATGAATCGAGGCTCAGTCGGCTTCCTGATGAACGACTACGCGCCCGAGGACCTGCACGCCCGCATCGCCGCCGCCGAGCGCGCAGAGATTCATCCTCTCACCATGACCGCGACGGACGCCGCAGGGCGGCGGTTCACCGCCATGGCGATCAACGAGGTTTCGCTTCTGCGACAGACCCGGCAGACGGCGAAGCTGAGGATCCTCATCGACGGGAAGGTCCGCCTGGCGGAGCTGTCCTGCGACGGGGCCCTTGTATCCACCCCTGCCGGCTCGACGGCCTACAACCTCTCCGCCCACGGTCCGATCATTCCGCTGGAGGCGCGCGTCCTCGCCCTGACCCCCATCAGCGCCTTCAGGCCCCGGCGGTGGCGCGGGGCCCTGTTGCCGCACGCCGCCCAGGTCTGCTTCCAGGTTCTGGAGGCCGACAAACGCCCCGTGAGCGCCGTCGCTGACAACTTTGAAGTCAGGGATGTTGTCGAAGTGCTGGTGACTGAGGACCGGGACGTCTCAATGACCATGCTCTTCGATGCGGGTCGCGGGCTTCAGGAGCGTGTTCTGGCGGAACAGTTCTCGGTGTAAGGGGGCTCCACCGGTCGTTAACCGGCTCCGGATAGGCTTCGCACAGTGATCTCCTGATCCGGTTCGACTCCAGAAGGTGTCCCATGCCGCCCACTTTCCCGAAGCCTCCGAAGATCGATCTGGCCGCCGTCGCCAGGGCGGAGGCGGCTCTCGCCGCCATGTCCGTGAATTTCCAGCAATGGCTGGAAAAGGAGGTGACGCGTCTCGACGCCGCCATGTCTGCGGTCCGGTCGAAGGGACGCTCGGCCGAAACCATGGACGCGCTTTATCACCGGGCCCATGACCTGAAAGGCCTCGGTACGACCTATGGATATCCGATCATTTCCCAGATCGCCGGAACCCTTTGCCGGCTGATCGACACTCCGGAACGCAGGATGGCGGCGCCTCTGGAACTGGCCCTGGTGCATGTGGAAGCGATCAAGGCTGCGGCCCGGGACCAGATCAAGACCGAGGACGACGCCATCGGGCGGGCCCTCGTGATGGAGCTGGCGGACAAGGTCGAGAACTTCAACCCCGGAAAGTAAGGCCTCTGCGGCCGTCTACATCACCCTCTCGAGCGGTTCGGCGACCAGACCGTGGCCGGCTTCCGGCGGCAGGGTCAGGACCTTCCCCCCGGCGCGATCCTCTATGCGGGGCTGGACCGTCACCAGCCTTCTTTCCCGGGCGCGACCCAGGCAGTCATCGGCGCTCGAAGCCTCCGAGAGCAGCTGGATGTTCATCCGGGTGGGGAAGATGACCTTGCGGGCGCCGCTCTCGGCCAGGTCCAGCACTTTTCGCGGCGAGATCCACTCGGCGTCCACGGTCTCCCGGCCATCGCAGGCGGCCAGCTGATCCTCGGGGGCCTTGACCGCATAGAACCAGGTATCGAACCGCTTGGGAGTCAGAGGGGGCGTGATCCACCGGGCGAAGACGGTCAGGGCGGAGAGGTCGAGGCGGACCCCGAGATCCCGGACCACATCGAGAAAGGCGAGGTCGCCGGCATCGACCGCCTTGCGGATGTCCATCGGCGCAGCCTCGCCCCGGAACATTTCGCCGTCGGCCGTTCGGGCCAGAAGGATTCCGGCCTCCTCGAAGACCTCCCGTATCGCCGCAATCCGCAGCGGCCGCTGCACCTCGTCATGGGCTTCAAACCCCAGGGCGTACTGCGCCCAGGCCTCGGAATGATCCCTGTCGTGGCTCTTGCCGCCCGGGAAGACCAGGGCGCCGGAGGCGAAGTCGATCTGGTGGTGTCGCTTCACCATCAACACCTCGAACTCGGGGTCATCCCGGAGCAGGAGGATCGTGGCGGCGGGCTTGATGGCGCTGTCGGGGGCGATCTCGGTCATGGAGGCATGATGAAGCGCAGGCGCGCAGGCTGGCAAGTGGAACCGCCTCAGACCGAGACCACACGCTCCTCCTGCGGTGAAGGCGCCGTTTCAAGCGCCTGGTCGAGACGCTCCATCAGGTAGACGACGTCTTCCTGCAGGACGTTGTACTCCACCGCCTCACAGCTCAGGAAACGCTCCAGCATCCTGGCCTGAAGGCGAGCGCGGTCCAGGCTCCCGCCCTCCGCCTCCAGGGCGCGCCAGGCGTCCACGCCGGCCCGGAACGCGGGGTAGAGACGCATCGGCAGGCTGGCCTTCTCGTAAAGCGCCCGCAGTCCGAGGGGACCGGCGTCGTGCACCATCAGCCGGGCGCCCCGGTGCTGAACCCGGGCCAGCTCCGCGAGGCCGTGCTCGAAGAAGGTCATGTGGCCGTTGGCGAGGGCCCGCAGCAGGAGGGAGGGGGTCAGGCGCTCGTGCTTGTTCAGGTGGGCCGCGAACCGCGCCGGATCCCCGGAGAGGCCGGCCTGGTCGACCAGGTCGATCGTGGCCCGCTCGTAGGCGCCGACGGCGATGGCGACTGCGATTTCCGGGGGCAGCTCATGGTGGCTGACAAGGTGGTCCAGGACCTTGTCGCTGACCAGCCGAACCAGCTTTTCGGTCACGGACAGGGGCAGCGATCTTCGATAGGCGATCGCGCTCAGAACGGCCTCCGAGCGGTGGAAGCGTTCGACGAGGCGCCTGAGGCATCTTTCGGGGATGTCGGCGTTGTCGTTGGCGCAAACCGCCTCGATCGACCTTTCCACCCCGTAGTCCACGATCGCCTCGGCGACCCGGGGCGAAACCGCCGGGCGCTTGGCGATCACCACCTGCCGGGCCGGGCCGGGCCGCCAAGCCTTGCAATCTCGATGAGATCGTCATCCGTAAAGGCAGGGGACGCCGAAAGAATGGGCAGGGCGACGCTGTCCACGTCCTTCGCCAGTTTCAGGGCCAGCGCCCTCGGAATGACGGGCGAGGCCCGTAGGGTCACCGCAAGCGCCCGGCGCACCAGTTCGCAGGCGTCGTCCGCCAGGATCGGCAGGATCTCTTCCGCGGCGCGTCGTCCCTCCTCGGTCAGCTGCGTCCGCTCGATGGTCAGGCAGACCTGCTCTGCGGCCTCCGCACGCTCCTCGGGCGCCCCGCCTTTCAGAATGGTGCGGATAACGGCCTCCTGACGCCTCTCCGGACATCCGCCTTCGACGGATGCTCGAACCTCACAATGGCTTCGATTAATGTCGCGTCAGGTTTAATGGAAATTTAACGGCCACCGTCGGCGAATCGCTTTTCACGCCGGCTCGGGGGATGAGGGGGATAGTGTTAGGAAATGCTGCTTAAAGGTCTGAAAGTCATCGAGTTTGCGTCGTATATTGCAGCTCCGGGCGCGGCGGGGATACTGGGCGACTGGGGGGCCGAGGTGATCAAGGTCGAGCGCCCTGAGGGCGACCCCATGCGGCATGTTTTCGCCGACACCAAGACCGCTGTCGCCGGAAACCCGACCTTCGCCGTCGACAACCGCGGCAAGCGCGCCATCGTCCTGGACATCTCCCGTCCCGAAGGCCGGGACGCCCTCGCCCGTCTGGCGGCCACGGCGGATGTGTTCCTGACCAATGTCCGCCCGGCGGCCCTCAAGCGCGCCGGCCTTGATGAAGAGACCCTCCGCAAGGATAATCCGGGCCTCGTCTACGCCATGGTCACCGGCTACGGCCTCGAGGGACCGGACGCCCATCTTCCCGGCTTCGACGTCACCGCCTTCTGGGCCCGTTCCGGCGTGGCCCGCATGCACGCCCCGAAGGGAACCGACCCCTTCATCCTCCGCACCGGCGTGGGGGACCACACCACCTCCATGGCGACCGTCTCGGCCATACTCGCCGCGCTCTACGAGCGGGGCCAGACGGGACGCGGGCGACTGGTTCAGACCTCGCTTCTGGCCACGGGGGTCTACACGGTCTCCTCGGACATGGCGGTCCAGCTGGCCTTTGGCCGGCTGGCGTCGAACCGGCCCAGGACGGACCCCTTCGATCCTCTCGCCAACTTCTACCGCAGCTCGGATGATCACTGGTTTGTCCTGAACCCCCGCGGCGGGGGCGCCGACTGGAAGGCCCTGACCCGGGCCTGCGGCCGGCCGGACCTCGCCGACGATGAACGGTACGCCAGCGGACGCTCCCGCCGCATCAACAGCGCCGCCCTCGTCCAGGAGCTTGAGGCCGCCTTCGCGGGCTTCACCTTCGAGGAGATCCGCGCCCGTCTCGACGCCGAAGACCTTGTCTGGGCGCCCGTGCAGACGCCCGCCGAGGTCGTCGCCGACCCCCAGGTCGCCGCCGCCGGAGGATGGGTCGAGGTCGAAGACGGTCAGGGCGGCCGGTTCAGATCGCCCGCCGCGCCGGCGCGGTTTCCCGGCGCGGACCTCGCGGTGCGCCCCTCACCCCCGGGGCTGGGCGAACACACGCGAGAGGTCCTGTCCGAACTCGGATATTCGGCGGAGGAGATCGAGGCCCTCTACGCCAGCGGCGCGGCGGCCTGACCGGAGTCAGCCCAGGAGGGGCGTTTCGCTCCGGCGGGGCTGCTGGGCGCCGCTCGCCGAGGCCTCGGACAGGATCCGCAGCATCTCGGTCGAGAACAGCGAGCCTCCCAGGCGGGAACCGGGACCGGCGCCGGCGTCATCGCGGGAGCCGCCCAGGATCAGGGCCATCAGGACCTCCTGCTCACGCTCGACGTCCTTGGCGCGGGAACTGCTCGCCACCTGGATGAAGTCCGCCATCTCCGAGTTCGGCGGCGGCGGCGGCACGGCCCCCGTCCGGGCGAGATTGGCGTAAAGCTCCTGGACGGTGGCGGCGCGGCCCCCCTTGTAGAAGATGGTCGGGTTCGCCCTGGCGGCGTCGGGGAACAGGCTCGCCGCCGGGGCCATGGGCTGGCTCTCGAGGGCCTCGATCAGCCGTGCAGATCCCACCGGTCCCAGAAAATGGGCCATGTAGAGTTCGCCGGACGAGGGGTCCCTGCCGATCCGGCCCCTCAGGTAGGCGGCGTTCTGGGAGGTGAACTCGCCGGCCATCACCGAGGCGGCGCGGGCGTCGAGACGGAGGTCGAGAACCGTCTGGCGCGCCCCTGACGCCACCACATAGCGCCCCTCCCCGTTCTGGCGGATCTGGTCGGCATAGGCGCCGTAGCCGTGGCGTTCCCCGAACTGCTTGAGCGTGGCGAGCCAGGTCTGCTCGGTGAACTGGAAAAGGCCGGTGGCGGTGGAGGTGGAGGCCCGGGCGGCGGGATTGAAGCTGCTTTCCCGCTGGGCGGTCTTCATCAGGTAACCGGAATCGACTCCGGTCGCAGCGCTCGCGCGCTGGATGATGGTCTGGACGGCGGATCTGATTCCACTGATCGACATGACCGCAACCTGCCCCGGTATGGTAAACGGGTGTTTAACCATACCTGTTTAGACGGGGTTACGGAAACGTTAATATCAATAACTCCTGGGCAGGTCCAGAACCTGCTCGGCGATGAAGTTGCAGATCATCTCGCGGCTAACGGGGGCGATCCTGGCGATCATCGCCTCCCGGAAATAGCGCTCCACATGGTACTCCCTGGCGTAGCCCATGCCCCCGTGGGTCAGCACCGCCGCCTCGCACGCGGCGAAACCCGCCTCCCCGCCCAGGTACTTGGCCGCGGTCGCCTCCGCGCCGCAGGGCTTTCCGGCATCGAACAGGGCGGCGGCGCGGAAGGCCATGAGGCTCGCCGCCTCCGGCCCCATCCAGGCCCGCGCCAGCGGATGGGCGACCCCCTGGTTCTGACCGATGGGCCGGCCGAACACCCGCCGTTCCCGCGCATAGTCCGCCGCCCGCGCCAGCGCTGCGCGCCCCAGGCCCACGGCTTCGACGCCGATCAGCACGCGCTCGGGATTGAGGCCCGCCAGCAGGTAGGCGAACCCCTTGCCCTCCTCCCCCACCAGGTCCTCGGCCGGAACCTCCAGGTTGTCGATGAAGACGCTGTTCGACTCGATGGCCCTGCGGCCCATCTTGGGGATGACCGTGGCCGTGATGCGGCTGCGGTCAAAGTCCGTATAGAACAGGCTGAGGCCCTCGGTCGGCTTCCTCACGGCCTCCCGCGGCGTGGTCCGGGCGATGATCAGGATCTTGTTCGCCCTCTGGGCCATGGTGGTCCAGACCTTGCGCCCGTTGATCACCCACCCGTTCCCGCGCCGCTCGGCGCGGGTGGTCAGGCTCGCCGTGTCCAGGCCGGAGTCCGGCTCGGTGACCGCAAAGCACATCCGGTCGCGGCCATCGATCAGCCGCGGAATGGCGCTCGCCTTCTGGGCGTCCGATCCGAACTTCACGATCGGCATGGGCCCGAAAATGTTCAGGTGCACCGCGCTGGCGCCTGAGAAACCCGCCCCGGACTCCGCCACCGTCTGCATGATCAGGGCGGCCTCGGTCAGGCCCAGGCCGGCGCCGCCCAAGGCCTCTGGCATGGCCGCGCCCAGCCAGCCTCCGGACGCCATGGCGGACACGAAGGCCTCGGGAAAATCGCCGGTCTCGTCGACCTGGCGCCAGTAGTCGGCGTCGAAGCCTGCGCACAGACGGCGAACGCCCTCCCGCAGCTCCAGTTGCGCCTCTGTGAAGTCGAAACCCGTCATCGGCCGCCGCTCTCCGCCCTCACCCGAACCGGGCGGGATCGAGTCGCACCGCCCAGGGTCCGGCATCCTCGCCGGTCACCGCGGCGGTGACAATCCGGGCGACCAGCGGCGCCAGGAGCCATCCGTTCCGGCGGGCGCCGACGGCCAGGAACACCCCGGGCTGCGAGGCGAACCCGGCCATGGGCAGACCGTCCGCAGACGCCGCCCGCACGCCCGCGCGCGCACTCCAGGCCTCCGGGGGCGCGTCGGGCAGGAGGGCCCCGACCGCGGCCCGCAACCCCGCCTGCGCCCCGGCGTCCGCCGTCAGGTCGCGCCGTCCGGGCTCCATGGTGGCCCCGGCCAGGACGCCGCCCTCCGATCCCAGGAGATAGGCGCCCTCGGTCCGGATCACCCGGGCGGGCGGCGCAAGGTCGCCCCGCCAGAGGATCTCCCCCTTGATCGGGGCCAACCCCTGCAGCTCGGGCGCCGCCGCCTCCAGGGCGGGGTCTGCGCCGGTGGCCAGGACGACCGGGCCGCTCTCCCCTCGCAGGTCCTCCGGCGCCAGCCGGCGATGCTCGAGGGTTCCGCCAAGCTCGGCCAGCCGCGCCGCCATGGCCGCCAGGGCGACCCGGGGCTCGATCCGCCAGTCCTCGGGGGTCAGGAGACCCCCGGCGTATCGGGGGTTCAGTCCCGGAAGCCAGGCCTCCATCTCCGAACGCCCCGCCCGGCCGATCCGGAGCCCCCGGGCCCGGAACCCCGCCTCCAGCCGGTCCGTCCAGTCCGCCCCGCCCGTCGCCGCCGTCCCGCTCCGGTCGAGGGTCAGGCCCAGCCGCGCCGCCAGGTCGGGCCAGAGGTCGCGGGCGGCCAGGAAGAGGTCGAGGGCGTCATGGAAGGGCGGGTCCAGCAGGGTCTCGAAGGCCGGCGCCAGCATGCCCGCCGCCACGCCCGAGGCCGTCCAGCCCGGCTCCGCATCCGCCACGACCCGCACCTTCAGCCCGGCCTCCGCCAGAGACAGGGCCGTCGCCAGGCCGAACACGCCGGCGCCGACCACCAACACGGAATCTGCCCCCGGACCGGTCATGCCCTCAGGCGCCGGATTCCGGCGGGGAAATCAAGGGCGGGACGAAGGGGGCGGCGGGAAGCGCACGGACTTCAGCCGGGCCCGGAAGAACGGGAAATAGGCCTCCGTGCCGAACATCGATCCGGCCTCCACCGCAAAGGGCACGCGAAATCCCTGCACGTCCCGGAAGTCCGAAAGGACTCCGCCGAAGGGCTGAAGCCGGTAGCGGCGTTCGGGATTGGCGTCGCTCCAGCGCTGGAACTCGACCACGAGGGGGCGCCCGCCGGCGTCGAGGCGCACGTCCACGGCCTGGCGCAGGTCGCCGGCGGACACTGTCACCCGGGCGGCGTCCTCGCCGAGGGCCTCCCAGGTCACGCCGGGGCCCGGCAGCAGGGCGGCGGTGGTCCAGAAGACGGCCTCGGCCACTTAGCGGCCGAAGGCGGAGCGTGTATGGTCGGCGTGACCGCCCAGCCGGGCCAGGGGAATCAGACCGAAGTTCCGGACCCGGGTCCAGGCGCGGGCGGGCGTGCCG
>JBJTEN010000281.1:0-15727 GCA_046092925.1 Phenylobacterium sp.
TATTCCTTGGCCATTTCGAGGGCGCTGTGGGCTCGGCCTGTCTGCTAGTAGTCAAGGAGGTGCGCAGCGCGGTCGTGGATGCGCTCGACAAGGGTCAGGCCCTCGCCCGCCCCGCCCAGACGCTCGGCCGGGACCTTGTCGAACACCAGCCTGGCGACGTCGCGGGAGGGGTCGAGGGTGGAGAGGGTCTCGCGGGTGACGCCCGCCGAAGACAGGTCGACCAGGAAGAGGCCGGGCTGGCCGCCCTCCCGGGCGAGGACCAGGGCGTGGGTGGCGATCCCGCCGTCGGTCACCGGGATCTTGGTCCCCGAGAGCTTGCCGCTCTCCACCGAGGCGCGGATGCCGGAGGCGGACAGGGCGCCGGGGCCCTCCGACGTGGCGAGGGCGCCGATCACATCGCCAGCGGCGATGCCCGGAAGCACGGCGGCCTTCTGGGCCTCGGACCCGGCCATCATGACGGCCTCGGCCAGGATGTAGACGGTGGAGGCGAAGGGGATGGGCGCGACGGCCCGGCCCAGTTCCTCGGCGATCACGCAGAGCTCAAGCCGCCCAAGGCCCAGGCCGCCGTGTTCCTCGGGAATGGCGGCGCCCAGCCAGCCCTGGCCGGCGACAGCCTTCCAGAGCTCAGGGTCCCAGGTCGCCGAGGCGTCGTCCAGGACCTTCCGCACCCGGCTGGTGGGGCAGTTGGCCTCGAGGAAACGCCTCGCCTCATTCTTGAGGAACTTTTGGTCCTCGGAGAAATCGAAATTCATGGCCTCTCACGCCTCCCTGCGCCGGTCCGGCAGCCTGTCGCGGGGCAACATAGTCCCCGCCTCGGGGCGGCGGAAGACTGACCTCGCGTCAGGCCGTCCCGGACGGGATCAGGACAGGCGGGCCAGGGCCGACTGCAGGCGCTCCCGCGCCGCCTCGGCCTCGGCCAGGCGTTCGCGGTTCTCCTCGACCACCTCCTCGGGCGCCCGGGCCACGAAGTCCGGGTTGTCGAGCTTGCGGCGGGTCTGCTCGGCGGTAGCGGCGAGGCCGGCGATCTCCTTGGCGAGGCGCGCCTTCTCGGCCGCGAGGTCGATGAACTCGGCCACCGGCAGGGCCAGGGTCGCCCCCTGGACTACATAGGGGATGGCGCCGGCCGGCGCCGAGGCCTCGACCCGGACCTCCGAGACCCGCAGCATCTGGCCGATAACCGGAGCGTAGGCGGCGAGCACGGCCGCCTGAGTCAGGTCGGCCTCGACCACCAGCAGGGGCGGCCGCGCGCCAAGGGGCACGTTCAGTTCGGAACGCACCGAGCGGCCTTCGGCGATGGAGGCGATGACCAGGCCCACCTCGGCGGCGGCGGCGGCGTCAGGCGCCAGGGCGGACAGGTCCGGCCAGCGGGCGGACATCAGCATCGGCTCGGCCCGGGCGGCGCCCAGGTCAGCGGTCTGGTCCCAAAGCTCCTCGGTCAGGAAGGGCATGACCGGGTGCAGCAGCTTGAGGATCACGTCCATCACCCAGGCCGCCGTGGCCCGGGTCTCGGCCTGGGCCTCGGAGTCGGCGCCATTCAGGACCGGCTTGGACAGCTCCACGTACCAGTCGCAGAAGGTGTTCCAGATGAAGCGGTAGAGAAGGTTGGCCGCCTCGTCGAAGCCGCAGCCGGCGATGGCGTCGGTGACGGCGCCGGCCGTCCGCGCCGTCTCGCCGACGATCCATCGGTTGACCGCCCCCTTCACCCGGGCGGGATCGAAACCCCCGGCCCGGGCGCAGCCATTCACCTGGCAGAACCGCGCGGCGTTCCAAAGCTTGGTGCCGAAATTCCGATAGCCTTCAATACGCTGGGTCGAGAGCTTGATGTCCCTGCCCTGCCCCGACATGGCGGTCAGGGTAAAGCGCAGGGCGTCCGCGCCATAGGTGTCGATGAGGTCCAGGGGGTCCATGACATTGCCCTTGGACTTGGACATCTTCTTGCCGGCGGCGTCGCGCACCAGGGCGTTGAAGAAGACCCGCCGGAAGGGGACCTCGCCGGTGAAGTGCAGGCCCAGCATCATCATCCGGGCGACCCAGTAGAAGATGATGTCAAAGCCGGTGACCAGGGTGTGGGTCGGGTAGAACCGCTTGAGGTCGGCGGTCTCGTCCGGCCAGCCCAGGGTCGAGAACGGCCAGAGCCCGGAGGAGAACCAGGTGTCGAGGACATCCTCGTCCTGGCGCAGCGCGGTCTCCGCGCCGTAGTGGGCGGCGGCCGCCGCGAGGGCCTCGGCCTCCGTCTCCTCGACGAAGACCGCGCCGTCGGGTCCGTACCAGGCCGGGATGCGGTGCCCCCACCAGAGCTGGCGCGAGACGCACCAGGGCTCGATGTTCCGCATCCACTCGAAATAGGTCTTCGACCAGGCGGACGGCTCAAGGACGGTTCGCCCATCCTCCACCGCGGCGATGGCGGGCTTGGCCAGGGTCACCGCGTCCACGAACCACTGGTCCGTCAGGTAGGGCTCCACCACGACGCCCGAGCGGTCGCCGTGCGGCACCACGTGCCGGGTCGGGTCAATGCCGCGCAGCAGCTCCAGCGCCTCGAACTCGGCGACCACCTTCTTGCGGGCTACGAAGCGGTCGAGGCCCCGATAGGCCTCGGGCGCGGCGTCGCTGATGCAGCCGAAGTCATCGAGGATGTTGATCATCTCCAGGCCATGGCGCTTGCCGACCTGGAAGTCGTTGAAGTCATGGGCCGGGGTGATCTTCACCGCGCCGGAACCCTTCTCGGGATCGGCGTAGTCGTCGGCCACGATGGGGATCAGCCGCCCGACGATGGGCAGGCGCACCTTCTTGCCGACGAGATGGGCGTAGCGCTCGTCCTTGGGGTTCACCGCCACGGCGGTGTCGCCCAGCATGGTCTCGGGCCGGGTGGTGGCGACCACGATCTCGCCGGAGCCGTCCTCCACTGGGTAGGCGAAGCGCCAGAAATGGCCGTCGACCTCGCGCTGCTCGACCTCGAGGTCGGAAATGGCGGTCTGCAGGTGCGGGTCCCAGTTCACCAGCCGCTTGTCGCGGTAGAGCAGGCCCTGCTTGTGCAGGGTGACGAAGACCTTGCGGACGGCCGCGCTCAGGCCCTCGTCCAGGGTGAAGCGCTCCCGGCTCCAGTCGCAGGAGGCGCCCAGCCGGCGCAGCTGGCGGGTGATGGTCCCGCCGCTCTCGGCCTTCCAGGTCCAGACACGCTCGAGAAAGGCCTCGCGCCCCATGTCGCGCCGGCCGATATTGCCCTCGGCGGCGAGTTGGCGCTCGACCACCATCTGGGTGGCGATGCCGGCGTGGTCGGTGCCCGGCAGCCAGAGGGCCGCCTTGCCCCGCATTCGCTCGAACCGGATCAGCACGTCCTGCAGGGTGTTGGTCAGGGCGTGCCCTATGTGCAGGGAGCCCGTGACGTTGGGCGGCGGGATGACCACGGAGAAGGGCTCGGCCGACGGATCGTCGGTCGGCGAGAAGGCGCCGGAGGCTTCCCATCGGGCATAGAGCCGGGGCTCGGCGGTCTTGGGGTCGAAGGTCTTGTCAAGCATGGCGGGTTCCCGGGGCGGACCCGTAACGGAAGGGTCGGAGACGTCAAGTGCAGGCGGGCCGGTCACAGGGTTGATCTCGCAGATGCTGCGGGCCAGTCGGGATCATGAATGCCCGGGAAGGGGATGAGAGCGTCCTGGCCGAACCTTCCCCGCACATTCTGGTCCCTTTCGCGCGGCGGGAGGGGCAAGACCGCAAGTCGCGAATAGCCGTTTTCAGGACATGGAGCGCCAGGCGTGGCGCGAGCGCCGCAAGCCGGGCCGGTATCGCGGAGCGTAACGGATGACGCCGGTCCGGGGTTCCTAACGGACCCTGCCGCTCCGGGATATGCGCTCAATCTCAGACTGAACCTGCGCCTCCACGATGGCGGGAAGGTTTTCGTCCAGCCATTGCTTCAGGAGAGGTCGAAGCAACTCACGGACAACGTCCTCAAGCGTCCGGAAGTCCTGCGGCATGAGAAGCGACGCGGACAGGTGACCAAAGGCCGCCGCAGCGACGGCTGCGGCAGGATCAGACACCAAGGCGGGTTCGATGTCACCGACGGGTTCGATACGATCCGTCAGATCCAGGACATCCTCCTCAGGAACCTTTGGTTCCGGGCTTGGAGCCGGTGTGGGCTCGGGCTCTGGCTCTGGCTCCGGCTCCGGCTCCGGTTCGGGCCGTGGAGGAGGAGGAGGCTCTTCCTCGACCAGTTCAGGTTCCGGACGAGGCTGAGGCGGGAAACCATCCTCCTCCTCGATCTCCTCCGGCTGTTCGACGTCATCTTCCGAGATAATACGGCGAATGGAGGCGAGAATTTCCTCCATTGTCGGTTCTTGTTTGATCTCGTCGGACATCCGCCACCGCGATTCGGGAAAGGGCCAACCTCGCGGCCGAGGCTATGCGCACAAGTCTTAAGAGGCAATTCCCAGCAGGCATGCTCGGGAGCGCACTGGAGAATAACAGATTCCCGTCAGGATTCATCCGCGGGGGCGACGCACCCTGCCGGGAGTTTCTATTGAGGAGACGGAGCGGCGGGTGAGTCTTCGGGCGGTGTCGGCGCCGTCGGAACCGGGCGATCCGGAATCACGGCGGGTTTCGGCGTGAAGACCCCGTCCACACCTGAAATGGGGACCTCCCATGGGGTCCAGCCCCAGGTCACCCTCAGGCTCCGGAAATTCGCCTCGGGGTCATATCTCGGGACTTCAGGAACCAGATAGCCGACCTGAAGACGACCGATCTGGCTGAGAACTCCGGTTGCAGCGACATACTCGTCTCGCCGGGCGCTGATCTGCGCGAGTTCGGCAGCCCGGAGTTCCTGCTCGGCGTTCAGCACGTCGATGGTGGTTCTGAGTCCGACCCTCTGCTCCTGGAGGACGCCCTCGGCGGCGATCCGGGCGGCCCGGACCTGTTTGTCCGTCGCCTCGATATTGCTCCGCGACGCCTGAAGCGCGCTCCACGATTGAGTAATGCTCTGCCTCACGGCGCGGCGGGCGCTCTCGACCCCAAGCCGATCAACGGTGTTCCGCTCGCTTGCCGCACGCACCCGAGACAAGGTCTGACCACCCGAGAAAATCGGGATGGTCACAACCGCTCCGCCCGAAAGAGCCCGGGAGTAGGCGTCCGTATGGAGGGGGCTGGCAAGACCGCTGTATCCCAACTGGCCCTGCAGCGCGATCGTCGGCATCTGCTCGGCTCGGGCGCCCGCCACTCGGGCCCGGCTGGCCTGCTCGGCGTACTCTGCGCCCCTGACGATGGGGCTTCCGCTTTCCGCCAGATCCCACGCCTGTTCTATGGTGCCCGGCAGGAGGGACGAAATGGGCGGTTCCGGCGCGAGATCTCCCGGAGCCTGCCCGACAACGGCTTCATAGCCGGCCCGGGAAGTCGCAAGGGTCGCCTGGGCCGAATTCAGAAGCGCGACTGCGGCCGCCAGACGCGCCTCAGACTGCGCGACGTCGGTCCGGGTGATCTCGCCGACTTCAAACCGGGCGCGCGACTCATCCAGCTGTCGCTGGAGGACGGCCACGTTTGTCTGCCGGATCCGAAGGGACTCCATGTCCCGACGGACGTCCACATAGGCCTGAATGACCTGGGCGAGAATCTGAGCCTCAACGCGGCGAAGGGCCTCGCGACCGGAAAGGCTGTCGGCTTCGGCGGCCGAGACCGCAGAGGCGACACGGCCTCCTGTGTAAATCGGCTGGGAGAGCGAGAGAACAGCTGAGCCGCTGTTGGCTTCGACATCCGCCAGCGGGCTCGTTCCCGGCACCGTCGTCTCAGACCAGTTCGCTCGACCGCTGGCCGAAAGGGTCGGCCTGTATCCGGCGCGAGCCTGATACCAGTTCTCGTCTATCGCCCGGAGCTGGGCGCGCTGGGCTTGGAGAGTGGGGTTGGAGGCGTATGCCAGGGCGATGGCTTCGGCCAAGGTCTCCCCGGTTGCTGCTGTCGAAGACAGCGAAAGCACCGCCAGGGACACCGCAGCGAGCCAGCGGCTGCGACGAGGCACGATCATCAAAATTCCCCAATTACCTGACGCGGTCGCCATGGACCTATATGACCAGCCTTTGCCCCGGAAGCCAGTAGACCTCACCTTAAGGTTTTTTCACTTCCATCTGTTCGCCGCAAGGCGCTGACGGTTCTCAAGACCTGGCGATCAGAAAACAAATCCGGGGCGAGGTTCGAGGCCGGGCAGAAAAGGCGGCGCCGAATCAAATCCGGTGCGGCGGCCGATGCCTTCGGCCGTCTTCAGGTAGACAACGGCGCGTCCCGCAGGACCGCTCCTCTCGATGACAACAGCCCTGCCGCCCGTGGCCAGAGCCTCCAGCCAAGCATCCGGCGCCCGGCCGACCGCGCCCTCCGCCAGAACGATGTCGAAGCGACCGCCAGGCGGGCTATCCAGCGGTTCGCCGTCGTGGCGCACCACCGAGACTCCGCAGGCCTCAAGAAGGGCAGCGGCATAGGGAGCTGCGATCGCCAGCGCGGTCTCGCCGGCCTCCGGAGCCGCCAGCTGGACCAGTTTGGCCACATCTCTGGGACGCAGCAGGCTCCGCCCCGGCGCATACTCCGGCTCCAGGTCGGCATAGGCCAGATGCGCCCGTTCCCTTGGAAGAAATGACTCGCGCGCAATCCGCCGCATGGCGTCTTGCACGCGCAGGTCGGTCACGTCCGCCGTACGCACCTGGCTCTCCACCATGTTCAGACGGGCTTCGGGGGTGACGTCCATGACGACTCCGGGGCGGCTCGGGTGATTTCGGCGACACGCCGGGGAAAGGCGCTTGGCGCGGGTTATACGGCCGAGGCGACATCTAAGGCAATGCGAGGCGTCTGAGGCGTTGCCGCGATGGCCGGGTTCTGTTAGCGAACCCTCCACCGGCCCGGTCCGGTGCGGCCTGATGGCGGAGTGGTGACGCAGCGGACTGCAAATCCGTGCACCCCGGTTCGATTCCGGGTCAGGCCTCCAGACTTACCCCCGCTCCGAGCTTCGCCGGGTTGCCCTGCGGAAAAACTGGTCGCGATCCTTCGGACCAGTAAGGTGCATCACTGATCGGAATCCCCTCGCGGTCTTAACTTGCCGTTTGGATGGATGGGATATCCGGAAGAGATCCGAACTGGGGCCGGCATGCGCAGAAACGCCAACGTCGACAGATCGATGCGCGATCTAGGCCGGGTCGAAAAGACGGCGTCGACGAGCCGCGTCCTGAATCTCATCGCGATTGCAAACACCTCAAGAAACCAACCCGGCTATCATGAGAATCCGTTCTTCTCGGCCGAGCGGCTGAACGAGAGCCTGATCGTCAAGCACAGGCTCCGGTCGGATGAGGCGGGGGTCCTGGCGAACGATCGCAGCACTGGAACAAAAGTGATCCTTCCGTTCGAGCGGACGGACTTGCGCATCGGAGGCCGGTCATTTCTGGTGGGTCAGAAGGGCTGGCGCTATGCAGTGGAGGATATCTGCGGCGCCTACAGGAACCCGGAACGCGACATCCTCGTGCTCCTTGCGCTGGACGAACTGCCGTCCCTGGATCCCTTCCTGGTCCGTGAACAGCTGAAGCGTCGCGGGCTGAACATTGCTCCCTGTTACTTCACCATTTCCGAAGCCGACATTGCGCGGATGCAGAATTTTGTCGGCAGGCAGGTGGAAATTCTTTTGGACATCACCCGTCGGAACCGGCTCGACGGGTCCAGCTGGTCGAACCGCATGATCCGGTCGCTCCTTGCTCCCACGCCTGGCGACTCCGTACATCCGATCCGGCTGGCGCTTCGTCTCGACCCTCAGGACTTCGAGGAAGGAGTCTTCGCCTGGAAGGGATTTCTCTATCATCAGTGGGTTCTGAGCGAGTTGCGCCCGCAGCTGGTTCCTTTCCTGCGGGAAATCCTCACGACACGGGCCTACGGGTTCCGCGATCGGGGTTTGAGCCAATTGCTGGATCAGTCGCGGAGGCGGCTGGTCGACCGCGTGAACTCGGTCATTGAGCAGGTCAATGGCACGATCCGAGGCTATGAAGCGGCCTTCAGTGACCTGACCCGCAATGGCAAGCCCATGGCTTTCGCAAATTTCCTCCGGCATACGCCGGATATGTTCATCGTTCTCGGGGAGAAGCTCGGCGCCCTCTCCCACGTTACAACCTACTGGCGATTCCGGTTCCCGGATGGGGTCGCAGAGCTCGTCCAGCAGGAGGAACTGTTTGAGATCGTGCGCGATTTCGAATACACCCTCGGAGGAGAAGACTGATCCATGCCTCGTCTCCGACGTCGCCCGTTCAGTCGTTTGCTCGGATGTCTGGGCCACCCGGATCTCTTCACTCCAAGGTGGGCGAGCTTAGGGCTCCAGGAAGGTTAAGGCATGCGTCAGGCGTCCCCGGACAGGTCGGTACGAAATCTGGGCGCCCTTCAGCGCACGGCTTCCACGAGTCGCGTGCTCAACCTTGTCGCCATTGCCAACAACCACAAGAGCGACCCCGAGTATCACTCGAAGCCCTTCTTCACGACGCCCATCCTCAACGAGTGCATCGTCCTGAAACACAGGATCCGTGCGGACGAGAGATTCGTCTTTGACGACGAACGTCAGAACTCCACGAAGATCATTCTGCCTTTCGAGCGCGCCGATCTTCGGATGGGCGGCAGGTCGTTCTTCGTTGGTCAACGTGGCTGGAGGGATATCGTCCGAGAGACGGGCGGAGATGCGCCGAACATCGAACGCGATATCCGGGTCATGAGCGCGATCGACGAGATTCCCTCGATGGATCCGTTCCTTCTGAGGGAGCACCTGAATCGGCGCGGCATCTCCATTGCGCCTTGTTACTTCGCCATCTCCGAAGCCGATCTTGCACGAATGCAGGATTTTGTCGCGATGGAGATCAACAACCTGATCCGCTTAACTTATGCAACAGCGGGTGAGGGATCAGCATATTCCAGTAAACTTGTTCAGGTTTTGCTGTCCACCGAGATAAACGAGCATCTTGAGCCTCTGCGGATTGCCCTTCGCCTGGAGGGTGAAGATTACAAAGAGGGTGTATTTAGCTGGAAGGGCTTCCTGTACTACAAGTGGGTTCTTAACGACCTCTGGCCGAAGCTCGTGGATGTCCTGCGAGAGATGCCGCAGGTGCGTGTCACGGGACATAAGGATACGGACCTTATGGCCTACATAGAGAGGACTCGGCGTCGCCTCACGGAAACAGTCGACACAAAGCGTCGAGAAGTCACCGAAGCGCTGGATGTCTACGACAGGGCGTTCGCAGACCTCACCAAGAACGGTAAACCCCTGGCCTTCCGCAACTTCCTACTCCGGGCGCCGAAGATGTTCCTCATGTTGGGAGAGCGTATCGGCGTCATCTCGCACATCACCAGCTTCTGGCGTTATCGCTTTCCCGACCCCCGGTCGCTGGCGGCTCCGATCGACGAGGTTCTGGATATTCTGAAAGACTTTGAGCAGAATATCACATCGGTGGAACAGTGAGACGATAGGCGCATGTCGTGGGTCGCCGGTGTCCTGACCCAAAGTGTCGGCGTTCTGATCGGCCTGCTGGCCGCCCTCTCTCTGATCGGACTTTTGATCTACGATCTGGCCCAGAGAAGGCATTCGGTCCTTCGCAATTTTCCGATCATCGGGCACCTGAGGTACTGGTTCGAACAACTGGGCGAGTACTTTAGACAGTACTTTTTTGCAGGGGACCGGGAGGAATTGCCCTTCAACCGGGCGACCCGCGCCTGGGTCTACCGGGAGGCGAAGAATGAGGGCGGGGCCATCGGGTTCGGCTCGACGAATGACCGGCGTGAGCCAGGGACCCTCCTTTTTGTAAACCATCCTTTTCCGGTTCTTGAGGAAGACCGGCTGCCCACGCCCCCCCTCATGATCGGCGAGGGCGCCTGCACCGACCCCTTCCTGGCCCGCTCCGTGGTCAATATCTCCGGGATGAGTTTCGGGGCGATTTCACGCCCCGCCATCCAGGCGCTATCCCGGGGAGCCGGCCAGGCGGGTTGCTGGATGGATACCGGCGAGGGCGGCCTGTCTCCTTACCATCTGGAGGGAGGATGCGATCTGATCATGCAGGTCGGAACCGCCAAGTATGGCGTCCGAAATCCCGACGGATCCTTCTCCGCCGAGAGAGCCCGGGAGCTCGCGCGTTCCGTGAGAGCCTTCGAGATCAAGCTGAGCCAGGGGGCCAAGCCCGGGAAGGGCGGCGTTCTGCCCGCGGCCAAGGTCACCGCCGAGATCGCCCGTATTCGCGGTATTCCGGAAGGAAGGGACTCGATCAGCCCGAACCGCCATCCAGACATCGCCAATGTCGACCAGTTGCTGGATCGCGTCTGCGGGCTCCGGGATTTGACGGGCAAGCCGGTCGGCGTGAAAACCGCGCTGGGCGATGACAGCTTCCTGACCGATCTCTGCGAGGCCCTTGTTCGACGGGGCGCGCAGGACGCCCCTGACTTCCTGACGATCGATGGCGGAGAGGGTGGAACAGGGGCCGCGCCGCAGACCCTCATGGACCATATGAGCCTGCCCATTGCTGAGGCCTTGCCCATGGCGGTGGACATTCTGCGTGGAGCCGGTCTGAAGGAGCGTATCCGGATCATCGCTTCAGGAAAGCTGGTGACGCCGGCCCGGGCAGCCTGGGCCCTGTGCACCGGAGCCGACTTTGTTCACTCGGCGCGAGGTTTCATGTTCGCGCTGGGATGCATTCAAGCGATGCGTTGCCATACGAACACCTGCCCGACCGGTGTGGCGACACACAACCGGAGATTGCAGAGGGGGCTGGTGGTCGAGGACAAGGCGACGCGTGTCGCCAACTATGTCCGGGCCCTCAATCGGGATATCGACATGATCGCCCACTCATGCGGCCAGCGCCATGCCCGGGAGCTGAATCGCAGCCATGTGCGGATTGTCGAAACGGCGGGGCGTAGCGTTCCGCTCAATATTCTCTATCCGGGAGTCTGAGCATGCTGACTGAAGTGGACAGGCTGCTGGTCGCGACGCCGGACGCCGCCGCCGCCGGAGACGCCTGGCGGCGGGTTCTAGGAGCCGAGGAGGTGCTCAGTGAGGTCTGCCTTGATCTGGCCGCCGTCAGAAGGGTCTTCAGGGCGGGGCGATCCGAGGTGGAGTTCCTTGAGCCGGATGGCGCCGGCCCCATAGCAGATGCTCTCTCGCAACGAGGCCGGGCGCATGTCTGGGCCGCCGGCGCCGCTTCGCCCGATCCTCTGGCCGTCGCCAGGACCGCCCGGATATCGGGTGCGGAGGTCAGCGCCCTTGGCGAACGTCGCCTGGTGACGCTGACCGTCGAGGGCGCCCCCATTCGCTTCGTCATCTCGCCAGAAGCCGAGCGAGACCGGGTGGGCCGGTTGGACTTTCTTTATGAAGCCACCGTCCTTGCCGCCGATCAGGCGGGGGCGGTGGGGAAGATCCGCGATGCATTCGGGCTGGATGAGTCGGTCTTCACGACGATCACATCCGAGATGTTTGGCTATACAGGCGTCCTGACGCTCTTCCGGGCCGACCAGCTTCACCGGTTTGAGGTCATCACCCCCATCGCCCCGGAGAAGACCATGGGCCGCTATCACGCCCGCGAAGGCGCCTGTCTCTACATGGGCTTTGGGGAGGCCCCGGACCTTCTCGATATCGAGCAACAGATTCAAGATGGCGGGGTCACCGTGGACCGGCCCGATGGTCGCACCGTTCAACAGTCTCCGGATCAGATCTGGATCCACCCTCCGACCCTCGGCGGCGTCATGCTGGGCGTCTCACGTCCGTCCATGGCGTGGATGTGGTCAGGTCACCCGGAACGGGTCATCCCCCTCTGAACCTCGGGGTCCCAAGTTGACTTCCCCCGCGTACCCGCCGCTGAATGCGCGCAAGAACGCTGGGAGGAGCACATGACCGACTGGAAGGTCGCAGACGTCTGGGAGGCCATCGCGAGGAAGACGCCGGATCGTCCCGCGCTAATCCAGGGAGACCGTGTTGTCAGTTGGGAGGAATTCGACCGCCGCGCCGACGCACTCGCCGCCGCAATCCTGTCCGGAGGCGCGAGCGCGGACGCAAAGGTCGCCGCCTATCTCTTCAACGGTCCCGAGTATCTCGAGGTCTATTTCGCAGCCTTCAAGGCCGGCATCGCCCCCATCAACACGAACTACCGCTATGGCGGCGAGGAACTGGTCTACCTTTTCGATAACGCCGACGCCGAAGTCGTGGTCTTTCACGCAGGCTTTGCTCCGACGCTCGAGGCCATCCGCTCGCGACTAACGAAGGTCAAACTGTGGATCGCCGTCGCGGAGCCGGGAGTCCCTGCGCCGGCCTGGGCTTCGGATTACGAGACCCTGGTTGCAAGCGCTCAGACGCTGCGGCCGGTAAAGGCGCCCTGGGGGCGCTCTGGCGACAATCTCCTCCTGCTCTATACCGGCGGGACGACCGGAATGCCCAAAGGCGTCATGTGGCGGCAGGATGACCTCTTCAACGTCCTGGGCGCAGGCGGTCAGGCGGCCCGCGGCGTACCCCCGGTCACCAGCGTCGAGGAAGCGGCGGACCGCCTCGACCCGGGAGGCCCGCGCCCGCCACTCACCCTGGTCTGCTGCCCGCTGATGCACGGGACCGGACAGTTCTCCGCCTTCATCACCCTGAACCAGGGTGGCGCCGTCGCCACCCTTCCCTCTCGGGGTTTCAGCGCGGTCGAGCTCTGGAACGAGGCGGAGCGACTACGGGTCGACGGCATCGTGATTGTCGGCCTCGCGTTTTCCACGCCCATGCTCGAGGCGCTGGAGGCCGAACCGGGGCGCTGGGACCTGTCCAGTGTTCTATCCATCAGTTCCTCCGGCTCGATGTGGAGCCAGGAGAACAAGCGCGGGCTTCTCAGATATTGCGTGAACGCCACCATCTTCGACTCCTTCGGATCCTCTGAGGCCGTGGGCCTTGGCGCCTCGTCGTCAACTCCCGGCGCGGAGGCGGAGACGGCGGCGTTTGTTCTCGGACCAACCTGTGCGGTCTTCACGGAGGACGGAAGGCGGGTGGCGCCAGGCTCGGGAGAGCGAGGTCTCGTCGCCGTCAGCGGCTTTCTGCCCGTCGGCTACTACAAGGATCCCGAGAAGAGCGCCCGGACCTTCCTCACCTTCGAAGGTGTTCGGTGGTCAGTGCCCGGCGACTGGGCGGAAGTGAACGCAGATGGCTCGCTGAAACTCCTGGGGCGTGGCTCGCAGTGCATAAACACCGGCGGCGAAAAGGTGTTTCCGGAGGAGGTCGAGGAAGCGCTGAAGACCCACCCCCATGTCCGTGACGCCGTGGTGGTCGGGGTGCCGGATTCCCGGTTCGGCGAGCGCATCTGCGCCGTCGTGGAGCCGGATGGCGCGATTGAGTTGGATCTCGCCGATCTCTCGGCCCATGTGAGGGAGCGGCTCGCCGCCTACAAGGCGCCTCGGGAACTGGTCGTGGTCGACAGCATTGGCCGGGCTCCCAATGGAAAGGTCGACTACAAGGCCTCTCGCATGCGAGCCCTGAGAGCCCTGGGGATGGAGGCCTGACCCTCTTGCCTATCGATCAAGCTTGGCGACCATCTTCTTCAGGCTATCCAGGATTTCCTCGCTGGCCTTGAGGTCGAGGCCGGTCCTGTGCAGCAGTTTCATCGAGGCGATATGGACCTGGATCGCCTGCGGATTGCGGCGGCCGGTCTCTCCGGTTTGGTCAATGAGCTCGCAGAGTGAGCGCGCCACCTCGGACAGCGCCGGGTCAGGAAGAACAGCACAAAGGGTGACGATGTTGGTGGCGAGCCGATACATCTCCTCCGGATCGCCCTTCGGATTCGCAAAGTTGGCCTCGATGCCGGCGATGCAGACGTCGATCTCATTGAGATAGTCGTCTACCCGGCTGGCGATCACCGCCTCTCCCCGCTTGAGGGCCTCGCTGACATGAATGCCGCCGGGCTCCTTGATCATCGAAGACAGGCGGGTCTTGACCCTGAATTTGCGAACCTTGGTCATGCCGTCGCCTCCTGATCTGCATCCTCCGCTTCAGCGTCAGCTTCAGCGGCTGCGTCCTCCTTGCGTCGGCCCGCACCGGCTTCGGGGGGCGGACCGAGCTTACGAAACCGGCGATCCGGACCGATGTAGGACTCTGTTTCCAGAAAAATCCGGGTCGACTGGGCGACCCAGATGATCCGCTCAAGAATGATCTTCGGCGTGATCGGTTTCGCAATGATGTAGTTCGCCCCGCAATCCCGGGCCTTGGCCACCTGGCTTCTGCGGGTATGGGCCGTGATGATGATGGCGGGCGTCAGCCGGACCTGTTCATCCTGCGACCTTCGGACCCATCGGATGAACTCATAGCCATCCACACCAGGCGACTGAGCATCCGTAAGGATGAGGTCGAAGACTGCATCCTCGCAAGCCTCCTTGGCTTCCTCCATGGAGGAGGCGCGCCTGAACTTGCGCATTCCGAAACCGTCCAGCACGCCACACAAGAGCTCGATGGCGTGAAGATTGTCATCCACGACAAGAACGCTTGCGCTGGAAAGATTGATCCGGGCGGACCCGTTCATCCCGACTCTCCACCGGGCCCCCAGACGGCCCGCCTGCTCCAACTTGCTCAGGGTCTCTAAAGGCTTGGTTCGTTATCAAGGTTTCCAAGCTCTTTACCCTAACAGGCGCTTCGGTGAGGACGCCAGAGCGGATACACCGAGGTTCAGTCGCTTGCGGAGCCCCTTCATGCGTAGAGTCCTCGTCCTGATCCTGTTCTTCGCCCTCCAGCCGCTCCAGCCGGCCGTGGCCTCTCCGGAGGCTGAGGTTCGTCAGATCCTGGATGACCCTCGCTTTACGGAGGCCCGGAAGTCGCTTGCCGCAGAACACGCCAGGACCGTCGCGGACATTATCCGGTTGACCGAGATACCCGCGCCCCCGTTCGGGGAGACCCGGCGGGCGGAAGCCTTCAAAGCCGACTTCGAGGCCCACGGACTGAAGGACGTCAGAATCGATGCGGAGGGAAACGTGACAGGCGTACGACCGGGACGGCGGACCAATGGGAAGGGCCCGTTCATTGCAGTCGCAGCTCACCTGGACACGGTTTTTCCTGCAGGGACGGACGTCACGGTCCGTCGGGAGGGCTGGAGGCTTGCCGCGCCCGGAATAGGGGATAACGCAAGGTCTCTTGCGACGCTTCTCGCCTGGATCCGGGCGCTTGATGCAGCAGGACTACAAGCGGAGTCTGATCTCCTGTTCGTCGGCACAGTCGGCGAGGAAGGCGCGGGCGATCTCCGCGGCGTCCGTCGGCTGTTCAAGGACGGCCCTTATGCGGGCCGAATTGAGGCCTTCATCTCGGTCGACGGATCCGACCCCAACGGCGTGGTCACCGGCGGGGTAGGCTCTCGGCGCTACAGGGTGGATTTCAATGGCCCCGGAGGGCACAGCTTCGGGGCCTTCGGGATCGTGAACCCGATGACCGCCATGGCTGGCGCCGTAACGCGGCTCTACGCCGTCTCGCCGCCTGCCTCACCCCGGACAACCTACTCCGCCAGCGTTACGGGCGGTGGAACATCGGTGAACGCCATACCCAACTCCGTCTTCCTGGAAGTCGACATGAGATCCGAGGATCCCGGGGCCCTCGCCGACCTGGACAGGACATTCCACGAACTGGTCAGGGAGGCGGTGGTCGCCGAGAACGCATCGCGCTCGACAGCCTACGGGGCGGTCACTGCGGAGTTGCGGGTGATTGGGGACAGGCCGGCAGGACGTACGCCCTCAGATAGCCGGCTTGTTCGGACAACCC
>JBJTEN010000282.1:0-5941 GCA_046092925.1 Phenylobacterium sp.
GGACAGACCGCCATCGTCACGGGCGCCTCAGGGGGGCTTGGGGCCCACTTTGCGCGCCTTCTCGCATCGCAGGGCGCTGCGGTCGCCCTTGCGGCCCGGAGGCTCGACATGGTCGAGACCCTCGCGGGCGAGATCGTCGGCGAAGGCGGGAGGGCCATGGCCCTCCGGCTGGATGTCGCCCAGGCCGAGACCATCGCTCCGGCCTTCGGCGAAGTAGAGTCCGCGATGGGACCCGTATCCATCCTGATCAACAACGCCGGAGTCGGAGGCGAGGGACTGGCTATCGACCTGTCCATCGAGGACTGGGACCGGACCTTCGCCGTGAATACCCGGGGCGTCTTCTTCGCCGCTCAGGCTGCGGCGCGCCTGATGATGGCCAATGGTAGCGCCGACCGGGCTGAGGCCCGCATCGTGAACATCGCCTCCATCGCCAGCCACACCGTCCTGCCGGGCCTGTCCGCCTACAATGCGTCCAAGGCGGCGACCGCCATGCTGACCCGAAGTCTCGCCCGCGAATGGTCTCGCAGGGGCATCGCCGTGAATGCGCTCTGTCCCGGCTATATCGAGACCGACATCAACAGTTTCTGGTGGGGCACTGAAGGCGGCCAGAAGCAGTTGAAGCTTTTCCCGCGGCGGCGGCTGATGGAGGCCTCCGACCTCGACGCCGCCTTCCTGATGTTGGTTGGTCCGGCCGCCAGGGCCATCGCCGGCAGCGTCATCACGATCGACGATGGTCAGACCCTCCCCGGCGGGGGATGATCTTGCCTGACCCGGCGTCACCAAGCCAAACTCACAATCGACAGAATGGGGAGATAGTCATGCGCCAGGGACCTCTCAGCGGCCTCAAGATCATCGAATTCGCAGGTATCGGCCCGGGCCCCTTCTGCGGGATGCTGCTGTCGGACCTCGGCGCCGACGTGGTGCGCATCGATCGCAAGGGGCAGGGGCGGGGAAGCCCCGCGGACATCACCGCCCGGGGGCGGCGGTCCGTCGGCCTGGACCTGAAGAACCCCGCCGCCATCGAGACCTGCCTCAAGCTCTTTGAAACCGCCGATGTCGTCTTCGAGGGATTCCGGCCGGGGGTGATGGAGCGTCTGGGCCTCGGTCCCGACGTCGCGCTCAAGCGGAACCCGAAGCTGGTCTACGGACGCATGACGGGCTGGGGACAGTTTGGGCCCTACGCCCAGGCCGCGGGCCACGACATGAATTACATCGCGATCACGGGGGCCCTGCACGCCATCGGGACCGAGGACAAGCCCGTGCCTCCGCTGAACCTCGTGGGCGACTTTGGCGGCGGCGCCCTCTACCTTGCCTTCGGCATCCTGGCGGGCGTGATCAAGGCGAGGGAGACCGGAGAGGGACAGGTCATCGATTGCGCCATGAGCGACGGGGCGGCCTCGCTGATGGCGATGTTCTATGGCTTCAAGGCGTCGGGCGCCTGGACCGAGGGGCGTCGATCCAATCTCCTCGACGGCGGCGCACACTTCTACGACACCTATCAGTGCTCGGATGGAAAGTGGGTGTCGATCGGCTCGATCGAGCCTCAGTTCTACGCGCTTCTCCTTGAAAAAACAGGAAGTTCGGACCCTGCCTTCCAGGCTCAGATGGACCGTAGCGCCTGACCGGATCTCAAGGCCAAGCTGGCGGCGGTGATCGCCACCAAGACCCGCGACGAGTGGTGCGCCCTCATGGAGGCGACGGATGTCTGCTTCGCCCCGGTGCTCGACCTGGATGAGGCGCCGAGGCATGCCCACAACGTCGCCCGGCAGACCTTCGTCGAGGTCGCCCGGGTGACCCAGCCCGCTCCGGCGCCGCGGTTCTCCAGAACTCCGGGCGCCATCCAGGGCCCGCCGCCCGCTATCGGGGCCCATGACCGTGAAGCTCTGAAGGACTGGGGCTTTTCGGACAGCGATCTCGATGCGCTGAAGGGGGCGGGGGTCTTGAACGGCTAGCACCCCTCGCCGGCCTCTTTCGGGAGGGCCGGTCTCGTCGTCCCGGGCTTGGCTATCCGCGCCGGACGCGGAACTCAAGCACGCCCGAGGCTTCGGATATTCCGAGAAGCCGGGCGCCGCTTTCCTGGATGAAGTGAGGAACGTCGATACGGGCCATTGGATCATCCGCGAGAAGCCTGACCTCTCGATCGCCGGCCTCGGCGAGAGCGCGGCGCAGACGCAGGGTGGGCACCGGGCAGTGGTGGCCGCGGGCGTCCACAAGGATCTCTCCGGCGGGGGGCGTCATGGACAAATCCCTAAGGGGCCTCCGTGGCGAACTTGAGCTCCGTGCGTGCGTTCAGGGCTGAAAGGTCCGGGACCGACCCCGAGGCGGGTGGCGGCGGAGTTCCCCGCCAAAGCCGGCTGAGCCCGGGCGCGCGAAGTCTGCGCGGCCCGGTCTCATCGCGCTCCAGGAAGGGGCGCGAGAGCACCCGCGAGGCCGGGTCCCGACCCCGGGGGCCCTGTCAGCCTGCGTCCTGGAGCTTCAGGGTATCCCTGAGTTCCCGCTTCAGGAACTTGCCGCTGGCGTTCCGGGGAAGAGGGTCTTCCTGGATCCAGATGTACCTCGGCACCTTGTGCTTGGCCGCGATGGACGCACAGTGCGCCCGGAGGTCATCGGGAGTGGCGGTGTGGCCGGGCCTCAGGACGATGGCGACGCCGACTTCCTCGCCCAGACGCTCATCGGGAACCCCGAACACGGAGCACTCGGCAACGGCGGGATGCCTGTAGAGATTGGCCTCCACTTCCGCGCAGTAGATGTTCTCGCCACCCCGCAGGACCATGTCCTTCTTCCGGTCGACAATGTAGATGAAACCATCCTCGTCCATCCGCGCGATATCGCCGGTGTGGAGCCAGCCGTCCGTGATGGTCTCGGCGGTGGCCTCGGGCCGATTGATATACCCCTTGATCACCGGCGATCCACGCACCCAGAGCTCGCCCACCTGGCCGAGCGGCATCGTGTTGCCCTCATCGTCCACGCACCGCGCCTCGAAGGCCGGCATGGCGGGGCCGGCGCTGTCCGGGCGATCCACGAAGAAGTCGGCGGCGATGGCGGTGATGATGCCGCAGGTCTCGGTCATGCCGTAGCCGGTGTTCGGCCGGGCGGTCTTCACCTGGGAGTCGATCTTGTGGACCAGGTCGGGCGGCACCTGGGCCCCGCCGCCGCCAAGGCTGAGCAGGCTGGAGGTGTCGCGCTTGGCGAAATCCGGATGGGTGATCACCTCCCGGGCCATGGTCGGCACGCCGCTCATCGAGGTGACCTTCTCGGCCTCGATGATGCGCAGGGCCTCGCCGGCGTCCCACTTGAACATCAGCACCATGGTGCCGCCCGCCGCCGTCGTGGCGTAGGCGCCGCAATTGTTGGCGGTCACGTGGAAGAGGGGGGTGGTCAGCAGGGCGACCGGGACCGGAACCGGAGCATTCGGGTCCGGCGCGACGCCTGTCGCACGCTGGGTGGCGAGGGCCTGGGCCTGGCCGGAGAACATCATGTTGAAGAGGTTGGCCACGCACCCCCGGTGCGTCAGCTGGGCGCCTTTCGGGAAGCCGGTCGTCCCCGAAGTGTAGAAGATGCAGGCGTCGTCATCCGGCTCGATCTCCGCGTCCGGCATGGCGCCGCCGGTGGCGAGGACTTCGGACCAGGACACATAGCCCTCGGTCGCCGGCGCCCGGACCGCGACCAGGGTCACGCCCTGGACCATCTCGGGCCTTTCGGCGATGCGCGCCATGCGCTCCGGGTCCACGAAGGCCACCTTGGGCTGGGCGTCCTTGAAGCCGTAGGACATTTCCTCGGCCGTCCACCAGGCGTTCATCCCCACGACCGTCACGCCAATGGAGACGCAGGCCCAGTAGATCAGCATCCACTCGGGGAAATTGCGCAACGAAATGGCGACCCGGTCGCCCCGCTTGACGCCCCGGGCGAGAAGCCAGTTGGCGATGCTCGCCGTGAGACGGTGGGCTTCGGCATAGGTGATCCGCTCGTCCTCGTAGACGATGTAGGTCCGGTCGCCGTAAGCGGCGGTGGAGAGCCAAACGGCGCGGACGTTGGGCGGCGCGTTCTTGTACACCTTCATTGGCGCCCCGCGGACCTCCTGGACCACCAGCTCGAAGGGGGCGCCCGGCGCGGTCAGCTCGTCCCAGGCCTTCTTCAGTTCCTGATAATGCAACTGGTCTCTCCTCCCAGAGGGCGTGGCTCGGTCGCAGCCTTCTACCCGTCGTGTCTCATATGGCGCCCAAGTCGCGAAAAGGAAACCGCCCGCGAAGACCTGTGCCTCAGTCGCCCGCCAGCCGCATTGCAAGGTGCCGATGGAAGCGCCAGAGGGGGCGCTCCAGCGGGCTGAGCGGCCCCGGAGCATAGGCTCCGGCGGCGACCCCGGCCTGCAGTCCCTCGCACATGGGAATGTCCTCGGCATGGACCTTCAGGACAGCGCCCCGCATCTCTTCGGCAAACCCTGGAAGAGCCGCCAGTGCCGGCGAGGCGAGAAGGTGGATGGTCAGCCGGAAGCTTTCGGGCTGGAGGCGATCGAGCTGGTACCAGACCCCTGTGGGTTCCGGATCCTCCGACAGGTAAAGCAGGCCGAGGGGAAAGACGCCGGCGACGATGAAGCCGTTTCCCGCCGGATCGCCCGGGGGATTTTCCAGAAGGGTGAAGGCGTCGGATCCGTCGCCCTCGAAGGTCCCAAGTCCCGGATGTGTCGCCTGCAGGGTTTGGGAGTGCGGGCCGATGTGGTGATAGGACTCCAGGAAGTTCTCCACCATGATCTTCCAGTTCCAGGGGGAATCCAGCTCGATCCGGTCGACGGTGACAAGGGTCTCGGGACCCATTGGCGATAGGCGCGCCGCCAGGGGGAGGAGCGCAGGCGCGAGCGGTTCCGCCGCACCGTCGAGGTTGACCAAGAGGAAGCCGCCCCAGGCCTCGCTCCGGAATTCGGGAAGCCGGCAATCTGACCGCTCGAAGATCTCTGACCCCTGCATGGCGGGCGCAGAGAGAAGCCGTCCGTCGAGCCCATAGCGCCAGAGATGATAGGGACAGGTCAGGACGTGAACCTGTCCCGCGCCCGAGGCCAGGGGCAGGCCCCTGTGACGGCAGACGGAAGACAGCACCCTGAGCACCCCGTCAGCGCCGCGCACCGCGATCACCGGCTCACCCGCAGCGTCCGCACAGACGAAGTCCCCGTTGGCGGCGAGTTGGTCCAGTCGGGCGATGGGCAGCCATCCGGCGCGCATCACCGCCCGTCGCTCAGCCTCAAGGACAAGGGGATCGGAATAGACCCGCCCAGGCAGAGCCCGGGCGCCTTCCGGCGTCGTGGATACGGAACCATAGAGCCGCCGGGCCGGATCCGGGGTCATTGGGCGTCTCCAGACTTCAGGCGGCGAAGAGCGCGACCCGGTCGGGCGCCGGTTGGCTTCCCCCTGTCCCACGTCGCCTCGCCGTTGACCCAGACCCCCAGAACCCCGGCGCTGGGGGTTTTCGGGGTCGCGAAGTCGGCGACGTCACGGATGGTCTCGGCATCGAACAGGCAGAGATCGGCGAAAGCGCCCTCCGCCAGGACCCCGCGTTCTGCGATCCCGAAGCGGGACGCGGTGAGGCCGGTCATCTTGTGGACGGCCGTCTCCAGGCTGAAGAGGCCTTCTTCCCGGGCGTAAAGGCCCAGCACCCGCGGAAAGGTCCCCCAGGCGCGGGGATGCGGATGAGCTTCCATCACGATGCCGTCCGATCCGATCATGGTGGCGGGGAAGGCCAGGATCCGCCGGACATCGTCCTCGTCCATGTCGAAATAGACGGCGCCGCCGGGCGCAAGTCTCTCAGCGGCCTCCAGAAGGCTGCAGCCCCATTCGCGGGCGATCTCGGCCAGCTCCCGGCCAGAGCATTCGGGATGGGGCCGGGAGGCCGTGATCACCACCCGCGCTGTCGCCGCCGCCCGCTCAGGGACCAGGAAGGTCGAGGCGGCCGT
>JBJTEN010000283.1:0-4442 GCA_046092925.1 Phenylobacterium sp.
GGCGATGTTCTTGGCGTCGGAGGAGGCCACCGCCGGCTCGGTCATCGCATAGGCCGAACGGATCTCGCCGTTCAGCAGGGGCTTCAGCCAGCGCTCCTTCTGTTCGGGCGTGCCGACGCGCTCCAGCACCTCCATATTGCCCGTGTCCGGGGCCGAGCAGTTCATCACCTCCGAGGCGAGCGGGACCTTGCCCAGCTCTACCGCGATGTAGGCGTAGTCGAGGTTGGACAGGCCCTCACCGGTCTCGGCGTCGGGAAGGAAGAAGTTCCAGAGACCTTCCTTCTTGGCCTGGTTCTTGGCCTCCTCGAGCATCTCCAGCTGGCCGGGGACATAGCTCCAGCGGTCAGCCCGGCCCTCGCCGAGCTTGTGGAACTTCTCGGACATCGGGGCGACGGTCTCGTGGACGAAGCGCTTCACGTGCTCGTAGAGCGGCGTCGCCTTCTCGCTCATCCGGAGGTCGTTCAGGTCGTCATGCGGATCGCAGCCGACGGCGGTGCGGGGGGGTGGGGGCGTCATCGTGTTCATGGTGTTCTTCCTGCTCCTTCTCGGGCCTCTGGGCGGGTCGCCGCGACAATCTGAATAATCAGTATGTCAGCGGGACATCCTGCGCCAATCGTTTTTGGGCTCTGACGCAAGGTCACCCGCGATCTTCCTTCACAGGGAAGGGGTGGGCGGCCTCCTCTGCGTCGGCGGCGAGGGCCTGCAGGGTGGCGGCGTGGGACTCCCGGCTGATCCGGTACCCCGCCAGGAGTGTGATCCCGGTGAGATAGAGACCGATGATGACCGGCGAGTAGAGGGCGCCCATACGCTGGATGACCTCCGGCGAGGTGTCGGCGGGGGCTATGCCGGGGGTAAGTCCGATGGCGTCGATCAGGAGGGCGGCGGCGAGGATGCCAAAGCCGGAGACCGACTTTCCGACAAAGGCGGAGGCGGCGAAGAACAGGCCCTCCGACCGGCGACCGGTCTTCAGCTCCGCCTCCTCGACCACGTCGGCGATCATGGAGGCGCCCATGGTCGAGGCGATGATCCCGCAGGTCACGCCGACGATGGAGGTAGTGAACAGGATGGCGAAGAGCTCAGGCGAGCCATTGGGCGGAAAGAGGCCGGCCAGGCGCAGCAGCACCGGCCCGAGCCCGATCGCCAGGGACAGGAGCGACAGCAGCATGGCCGTATGCTTCTTGCCGAACCGTCGCGAGAGCAGGGGGGCGGACGGCAGGGCGATGAAGGCCGAGACAAAGACCCCCAGGGTGATGACCGAGATCTGCGCCGCCGAGAACTCCCAGAAGAAGGTGTTGAAGTAGCCGTTCATCGAGGCCACCAGCCCGCCGGCCAGGGCCGTGGCGATGCTGGAGGCCAGCAGGAAGAGGAAGGACCGGTTGTTCAGGGTCTCACGCACCTCCGACAGGGTCTGGCGGAAGGTCTTCGCCTGCTTTGCGGGAGGTGAGCGGAGGCTCGGGATGTGGCGATGGGTGCCGGCGGCGGAGACGACGATGGCGGCCAGCATGATCAGCGAGGCGATCAGACCGTACCGACCGTAGCCCTCCGGGTTGAGCTGGCCGACGGCGTGGTTCGCGTCCGGGCGCAGGAGGACCCCGAAGGCGAGGGCCTGGATGGACAGCCCGCCGACCCAGGCGAAGAAGAACCGGTAGCTGAGGAGGACCGAGCGGTCGTCGTAGCTGGAGGTGAATTCAGCGGCGAGAGCGGAGGACGGCACCTCGTAGAAGGCGACAAAGGTCCGAATCACGATGGCCAGCACGGTCAGGTAGAGAAACATTCCCTCCTGGGACAGGTCCGGGGGGTTCCAGAGCGCGGCGTAGGACACCGCCACGGGCAGGGCTGCGGCGTACATGAAGGGATGCCGGCGGCCCCAGGGCGATCGCAGGTTGTCGGAAACGTGGCCGATGAGCGGGTCGATGACGGCGTCGAAGAGCAGGGCGGTCAGGAGGGCCAGGGCCACGAGGCTGGCGGGCACGCCGAGGACCTGATTGTAGAACAGCATCAGCATGAAGCTGAAGCCGTTGTCCTTCACCCCGAAGGCGATGGACCCAAGTCCGTAGAAGATGCGTGTCGACCGGTCGAGCCGGCCCTCGGGCGCAGGCGCCGCTGCTGACGTCATGTTTTCCCCCGTCACCTGACGTCATTTGGACCTGACGTCATTCGGCCCCGACGCCATTGGGGCACTCTCCTGGAGGACCGTCAACCGCCGCCGCCCTTGCCGACGGCATGGCCTGGTCATAGCATACCGGCCGCTCAAAGCCCTCGGGGGGAACATGGCCGACGCACACGCCGACTATCCGCTGTCCGGGCTGAGGGTGCTGGATTTCTCCCGCGTCCTGGCCGGTCCCTTCGCCGGGCGCCTGCTCTCGGACCTGGGCGCCGACGTGGTCAAGGTCGAGCCGCCGGAGGGCGACGTCACCCGCAACTGGGGACGGGTGAAGGGCGGCGTGCCCGGCTTCTTCCACCAGCAGAACGCCGGCAAGCGGAACATCTGCATCGACCTGCGCGCACCCGGCGCCCGGGAGCTGGTCCTGGACCTGGTCCGCCAGGCGGACATCCTGATCGAGAACTACCGGCCCGACGTCATGGGCCGGCTGGGGCTGGGCTATGACGTCCTGTCGCAGGTCAATCCGCGCCTGATCATGCTGTCCATCTCCGGCTTCGGCGCCGGCGGGCCGGAGTCGCGCCGGCCGGCCTACGCCCCCATCGTCCACGCCGAGATGGGACTTATCGCCCGCCAGGCCCGGCGCAACGGCATCCCGCGCAGCGACCTGCCCCTGTCGGTGGCCGACACCAACGCCTCCCTGCACGGCCTGATCGGCCTGCTGTCCGCGGTGATCCTCCGTGAACGGACCGGCAAGGGCCAGCACATCGACATCGCCATGGTCGACGCCACCCTCGTGACGGACGATCAGTTCCACTACGAGGCCGAGGATTCCGAGGACACCATGGACCTCCCGCCGGACATCTGGGAGACGGGCGCCGGCCCCATCCTGGTCTCGGCGGACTTCCGCTACCTCTTCCGCCAGCTGACGTCGAAGCTGGGCCTGAAGGACCCCGGCGAGGGCGTGGCCGATCTCGACCGCAAGATCGCCCTGCGCCGGGCGGCGGTGGGCGAGCTGATGAAGGGCCTGACGGACTGGGGCAAGGTGACCGAAGCCATGGCGGCCATGAACATCGCCTGGGGCGAGGTGCGAGACGGCGCCCGCCTGCGCGAGCAGCCGACCCTGGCCCACCGGGGGTCCATCGTGGACCTCGACGACCGCGAGGGCGGGACCCGGCCCATCCCCCAGTCGCCCTACCGCTTCTCGTCGGCGAAGAGCGGCGTGCGGGGCGTCGCCCCCCACCGGGGCGAGCATAACACCGAAGTCCTGTCCGAATGGCTGGGCCTGGACGCCGCCCGGACCTCGGCCCTCGCCGAAGCCGGTGTCCTGTCAGCGGAAAACTGACGCGCCAAGGGCCGCTCCCCTCGGGGGAAGGAATTGTGAGGGCGGCGGCGGGTCGCGTCGTCTCAGGACGTCTGGGCGGCGGCGAGGCGGCGGGCGGCCTCGTCGCGCAGGCCGCGCTTGAGGATCTTGCCCGAGGCGATGCGCGGCAGGGGTTCCGGCGAGATGTCGATGTAGCGGGGGATCTCGAACCGGGCGAGGTGGTCCTTCAGGAAGTCGCGGATTTCCTCGGGGTCCAGGCCGGGATCGCCATGGACCGTGGCGCCCACCTCCTCGCCCAACCGCTCGTCGGGAACGGCGTAGACCGCCGCCTCGTGGATGTGCGGATGCTTGAGCAGGGCGGCCTCGACCTGGCCGCAGCCGATGTTCTCGCCGCCGCGGATGATCAGGTCCTTGATGCGGTCGACGATGAACAGGTAGCCCCCGTCGTCGAGATAGGCGACGTCCCCGGTGCGGAACCAGCCGTCCTCGAAGATCTCGGCGTTCAGCTCCGGCCGGTTCCAGTAACTGCGGAAGAGGCTGGTCCCGCGGATCAGGAGTTCGCCGCGCTCGCCGGCCGGCAGGGCCCGGCCCTGGTCGTCGACGATCTTCAGCTCCAGCACCGCCGAGCAGCGCCCCGAGCTGGCCGGGCGATTGAGGTATTCCTCCCCGCCGATGCCCGTGCCGATGGCGTTGGTCTCGGTCATGCCCCAGCCGGTGTTGGGCATGGCCTGGGCGAAGGAGGAGCCGATCTGGGCCACCTGTTCCGGGGCCCTGGGCGCCCCGCCGCCGCCGACGGTGAGCAGGCTGGAGAGGTCCCGGGAGGTGCGCCTGGCCTCGCGCACCAGGTCGCCGGTCATGGCCGCCGGCGCCGTGAAACTGGTGACCTTCTCGCGCTCGATGATCTCGGCGGCGAGCTCGGCGTCCCACTTGTACATGCAGACCATGGCGCGCTGGGCCCGGTAGCACTGCAGGAAGATGGCGTTGGCGCCGGTGACGTGGAACAGGGGCACGCCCAGC
>JBJTEN010000284.1:0-2893 GCA_046092925.1 Phenylobacterium sp.
GGCCTACTTAGCGTTTCGCGGCGGTCTCGCCAAGCGGCGACGCAAAGGGGGCGAGGCGGCGGGCGGCTCGGGCTCCTCCTCGTCCTCGCCCTGCACGCCTTCGCCGATGGGGAAGGGGACCGGCGCCTCCAGGGCCGTGAAGTCCTGCTCGGCGTAGGACATGGGCAGGTCCGGCAGGTCGGAGAGGCCGGGCTCGCGGCGCTCGTGCCGCGGATGGATGAGCTCTCCGGTCTCGGCGAAGCTGACCGCGAGGCGCGCCCAGTCGGCGGGCTGGTAGGCGAAGGCCCGGCCCTCGGGGTCCAGGTCGGACCAGTCCGCCTCGCCCGGCGCGGAAATCCCGCGACCGCGCCAGACCCGGGCCTCGTCGGGCCGGCCGGCGGCGAAGGCCGTTCGCGCCATCAGGCCGGCGATCCGGGCGGTCAGGGGCTCGGACTCCAGGGCCCGGGCCAGTTCCAGGGCGCGCGCCCCATCCCCGCCCGTCAGGGCCGCCTCGACCATCAGGATGCGGGATTCCCGGGCGCCGGGATTCAGGGCGGCGAGGGCGGCGAGGCGCCCGGCCCGCTCGCGCGGGGTCTCACGGGTCTTCAGATCCCGCAGGGCCATCCAGAGGGCCGGGTGGGGGGCGACCTTCCAGGCGGTCTCGATGACCTGGGCGGCCCGGCCGGCCTTGCCCTGGGCGGCGAGGAGGCGGGCGGCCATGACCACCCCCGGGGCGAAGCCGGGCTGAAGCCGGGCGGCCTCAAGGGCGAAGTCGGCGGCGCGGGAGCGCGCCCGGGCGTCGCCGGTCAGGTCCAGCTGGGCGGCGGAGGCCGCCAGCAGGGCGGCGCGACCGCGCTCGGCCACCTCCGGGCTGACGATCCGGCGATCCTGGCCGGTCTTGAGAAGGTCGCGGGCCGCCTCCCAGTCGCTCGCCTCCAGGCGCGCCTCAAGCAGGACGCGCCAGGCCCAGCGGGCGGTCCGGGCGAGGGCGAAGGCGGCCTCGGCGTGCTGGACGGCTGCGGTCCGGTCACCCTGGCTCAGGGCCAGGGTGGTCAGGCCCCTGCGGGCCGCAAGGCGAAGGTCGGGAAAGGCCAGCATGGCGGTCCACGCCGCCTCTGCAGCCGCGGAATCCTCGGCGGCCTCGGCCGCGCGGGCGGACAGGAGCCGCGCCAGGGCCGGCGCTTCGGTGCTGAGATCGGCGGCCTTGGCGGCCAGTCGCCGGGCCTCCGCCCCGTCCCCGGCGGCTACCGCCGTGAAGCCGCGGGTCAGCACCTCCAGCTCCTGCCGGCGACGCGCCTCGGCCCGGGCGGCGGCGGCCCGGCGCGGGGCGTCCGCGACCCAGAGGACCAGCCGCCATGCCGCGAAGGCCAGAAGGGAGACCAGCAGGATGAGCAGAAGGAGGGCGGTGGCGGTCATGTCCGCCCGCCAGCCCAGCCAGACAATGCTGGCGCGCCCGGACTCGCCTGCGAGCGACAGGACGACCGCTGCGGCGAGGGCGATGAGGATCAGGATCACGGCGGAGCGGATCACGACGCAGGCTCCTCTCGACGGGCGAGGTCGCGCAGGGCCCGCTCGCCAAGAGCGGCGGCCTGCCGGTCGAGCCGGGCCCGGGTCTGAGCCCGGTCCCACCAGGGCCGCAGCGCGTCCTGGACAGCGGGGGGTAGTCCCGCGAGAGCGGCCAGGGCGCCCTCCAGATCGCCCTCGCCCAGAAGGATCTCGGCCCGCGCGAGCCGGGCCTCGGGACCATCTCCGGACACGCGGCCGACAGGCCGTACGACGATCACCCGGGACAGCCCCGCCAGGAGGCGCTCGCCCAGCGTGGCGGTCTCGGCCGGAAGACGGGCCGCAGCGGCGGCCCGGGCGGCGAAGTCGGGGAATTCCAGGGCGAGGGTCGCCCGGCTTGGGGCGCCGGTGGCCGCCACGGCGGCGAAGCCGGAGAGATCCAGGTCCGGGGGAGCCAGGGCCTCGACCCGGGCCAGCTCCTCCGGAAAGGGCCGGGAGGTCTGGGCGGCGGAAAGCAGGGCGGCTGCGGCCAGGGCCGAGCGGGCGGAGGCGGCTGTGAGCTTCTGACCCGTCTCGAGGTCGTCGATCCGGGCCTCGAGCCGGGCGAGGTCGCCTGCGGGGGGCGCCAGGACCGTCCCCGCGGTCACCGGCGGATCGACCGCGATCGGCGGCGGCGCGGGCGCGAGGCGCGCCGGCGGTGGTTCCGGATTCTGCGAGGCGGCGAAATCGAGGGGCGCCGGCAGGCCCGGTCCAAACCGGATGAAGGCGGCGATGGCGATGGCGGCCGCCGCAGCGAAGGCCAGGAGGGCCCAGAAAACCCGCCCGGCAAGGGAGGGCGCAGGGGTCGGGGGCGGCGGGGCTTCGGTCATCTTCGGGAAGCTAGCAGATTCATCAGGTCGGTTTCGAGGGGCGAGTCCGGAGCGGCGCGCCCGGCGAGGTCCAGGTCTTCCAGGGGCGCCAGGCAAGCCGCCGACAGGCCGAGGACGAACGGGCGCGCGGACTGTTCCCTCAGGAGGCGGGCGAGGCGGCGGCCGGCGCGCGGCGAATGCACCAGGATGATCGGCGCCGAGAGGGCTGCGCGGAGGGCCTCGCCGGGGAGGCGGGTCTCGTTCGTGGCGTAGACTGCGACCCGCCGGGCGGGACGGCCCGCGGCGACCAGGCGACCTGCGAGGTCGCCGGCCGGTTCCCGGGCCGAGGCGTGGAGCACTTCGCCGGCGGGGGGATCGGCGAGGATCCGCGCCGCAAGGCCCGTCACGTCCCCCCCGCCCTCGCGAATGTCGGGGAAGCCCGCCGCCTGCGCCGCGGCGGCGGTGGCGGACCCCACCACATAGACTGGCCCCGTCCGGCGGGGGCTGAGCCGGGCGAAGGCGCGCACGCCGTTGGCGGAGGTGAAGGCCAGGGGCCCGTCGCA